>NZ_JBPKJP010000002.1:0-171733 GCF_051217035.1 Lysobacter sp. 1R34A | reverse complement strand
GCCGCCGCGCCGCCGCCCGCAGCGCCGGTCGCGCAGCGGCGCACGCCGGTGGCGCTGCGCCTGGAGCAGACCATGGCCAACGGGGTAACGCCGTCGCGCACCGTGTTCGGCCTGCACCGCCATTTCGGCTGCTGGTGGATCCGCGGCGGCTGAGCGCACGCGGCCGCGGGCCTTCCATACGCCGCTCGATTGGGCCTGAACCGGGCAGGCAGGGCACAATAGGGGTTTCCCCAACCCCACCACGGAAGCCGACGATGCAATACCCCGAATGGATCTGGCACAACGGTGCGATCAAGCGCTGGGCCGAAGCGACCACCCACGTCATGTCGCACGCGCTGCACTACGGTTCGTCCGTATTCGAGGGCATTCGCACCTACGACACGCCGCAGGGCCCGGTGATCTTCCGCCTCAACGACCACAACACGCGCCTGTTCGCCTCGGCCAAGATCTACGACATGGGTATTCCGTATTCGGTCGAGCAGATCAACCGGGCCTGCCACGAAGTGATCAAGGCCAACGGCCACACCACCGACTACCTGCGCCCGGTCGCCTACCGCGGTCTCGGCGGTTTCGGCCTGTCCGCCGACACCCCCACCGACGTCGCCGTGGCGACCTGGAAGATGGGGCAGTACCTCGGCGCCAGCGTGCTCGAGGAAGGCATCGATGCCTGCGTGTCGAGCTGGCAGCGCTTCGCTCCGAACACCATCCCGGCCGGCGCCAAGGCCGGCGGCAACTACCTGTCCGGCCAGTTGGTCGCGCGCGAAGCGCGTCGCCTGGGCTTCGGCGAAGGCATCGCGCTCGCCTCGACCGGCCTGCTCTCGGAAGGCGCGGGCGAAAACCTGTTCCTGGTGTTCAACGGCGCCCTGCACACCACCCCGGTCAGCGCCGCGCTGCTCAACGGCCTGACCCGCAACACCATCATCACCCTCGCCCGCGACGTCGGCATCGAAGTGATCGAACGCGACCTGCCGCGCGAGTACCTGTATCTGTGCGACGAGCTGTTCATGTGCGGCACCGCCGCCGAGATCACCCCGATTCGCTCGGTCGACGGCCGCCAGGTCGGCAGCGGCCGTCGCGGCCCGGTCACCGAACGCATCCAGGAACTGTTCTTCGGCCTGTTCAACGGCAAGACGGCGGATAAGTATGGGTGGCTGGAGCCCGTCAGCTGAGCTGACGGGATTCGGGACTCGGGACTCGGGACTCGGGACTCGTAGAGCGGTCGGGGCGAGCTTGTAGCTCATCACCGGCTCGGTAAAAAACAAAACGCCCGGCTTCGACGAAGCCGGGCGTTTTGTTTTTGCTTTACCGAGTCCCGAGTCCCGAACCCCGAGTCGCGGCTCTTGAGCGAGTCCCGAGTCCCCAGTCCCGAGTCCCGGCTCCTTGCCGAGTCGCAAACCAAAGCCCCGGCAACTCAGAACGTCAACGTGGCCACCACCCCCACGACCTTCCCGGGCTTGACCCGCACGTCCCAGCCGTAGAGCTCGCACAGGCGACGCACGATCGACAGGCCGATGCCGCCGCCCTGCGAGTGGCCGGCGTGGGTGCCGCGGTAGCCGCGCTCGAACAGCTTGGCCGCGTCTTCGGCGCTGAGGCCGGGGCCGGAGTCGATGACGTCGACCGAGCGCGCGTGCAGGCGCACCACCACTTCGCCCTGGGTCGTGTACTTGACCGCGTTGCCGATCAGGTTGCCCAGCGCGACGGCGACCGCCGCTTCCGGGGCGTCGACGACCAGGCCCTGTTCGCCTTCGATGCGCAGCACCAGCGGCTTGCCGCCGAGCTGGGCGCGATGGGCGTCGAGCAGTTGTTCCGACAGCCGCGCGACGTCGGTCGAGCCGTGCCCGCGCTCGTTGCGCGACAGCAGCAGCAAGGCGCTGATCAGGTCGGTGCACTGCTGCTCGGCGCGCTGGATACGCAATAATCGATTGCGAGTCTTTTCCTCGATGTCCGGGCGCGACAGCAGCAGCTCGACCGCGCCCTTGATCACCGCGAGCGGCGTGCGCAGCTCGTGGCTGACGTCGGCGTTGAACTCGCGGTCGCGCTGGACCACGTTGGTCAGGCGCTCGGCGTAGTCGTCCAGCGCTTCGGCTAGCTGGCCGACTTCGTCGTCGGGGAAATGCGCGGCCAGCGCCTCGGCCTGCGCGCTGCGGCCGGAACGCTTGAGCCGGTTGGCCAGTTCCGACACCGGGCTCATCACGCGCGAGGCCGCCCACAGGCCGACCAGCAGCGAAAACAGGGTGAACACCGGCACCGACAGATAGATCGCCCGGTTGAACTGCTCCTCGCTCTTCGCGCCCTGGCTCATGTCGTAGGCCAGGAAGAACCATTCGGTCGGCGTCTTGCGCACCCCGAGCTTGTACGAGAACGGAGTGCCGTCGGCGTCTTTGCCCTGGATGTTGTGGATGCCGTCCGGCAAGGCATACCAGTCGGGTTGCTCGAGGCGCAGCTCTTCGAATCGGTCGCTTTTCACCACCCGTGCGCGGACTTGCTGGAACGGCACCTCGGGCTTGGAGTTCGGCGCCGAATAGAATTGCCGCGCATATTCGTCGATGTTGCGATTCATCACGTCTTCGACGAGCTGGTTCTCGACCCTTGTGCGCGTCCAGTTGGTCGCGAACGCGAACATCGCCGTCAGGCCGAAGCCCAGCAGCACGAACGACAGGACGATACGGCTGCGCAACCGCCGCCGGTAGCGCTTCTTTTTCTTCAGCCGCGCTGCGGAAGGATCCTCTGCAGCCACGCGGTCAACCGTTGCTTTCGGGCGCTGCGATGCGATAGCCGATGCCGTGGCGGGTCTGGATCAGCGGCGTCTCGAACGGCTTGTCGACCACCGCGCGCAAGCCGTGGATGTGCACGCGCAGGCTGTCGGAGTCGGGCAGCTCTTCGCCCCATACGCGGGTTTCCAGTTCCTGGCGCGTGACCACCGCCGGCGAGGCTTCCATCAGCGCCTGCAGGATCTTCAGCGCGGTGGGGTTGAGCTGCAGCAGCTTGCCCTGGCGACGCACTTCCAGGGTGTCGAGGTTGTATTCCAGGTCGGCGGCATTGAGCACGCGGGTCTGCACGCCGCGGCCGCGGCGCGACAGGGCGTTGAGGCGGACCTCGACTTCCTGCAGGGCGAACGGCTTGATCAGGTAGTCGTCGGCGCCGGAATCGAAGCCGGCCAGCTTGTTGTCGAGGCTGTCGCGTGCGGTCAGCATCAGCACCGGAGTCTGCTTGCGCGCTTCGTTGCGCAGCTTGCGGCAGACCTCCAGGCCGTCCAGACCGGGCAGGTTCAGATCGAGGACGATGGCGTCGAAGTCGTGCACGACCGCCAGGTGCAGTCCGGTGATGCCGTCGGCGGCGAAGTCCACCGTGTGGCCGCGGTCTTCGAGAAAATCGCCGAGGTTGGCGGCGATGTCTTGGTTGTCTTCGATCACGAGTATGCGCATGGGCTCTTCCCAGTTGAGTGGCGTTCGACCGCAAGATCGCGCCCGGGTTCCAGAGTCGGGCTGCTGCGCGAAGCGCAACAGCGGCAAGCGAACGATTCTGCCAGAGCGCGGGGCAATGCCGGATGAGCCGGATGGCATGGCGGCAGGCCGCGGCCGTCACGGTTCGCGGCCGGCGCCCTGCCCGCCTCGGTGCCGGACCGCCTCGCGCGGCGTCCGCGACGCCGGCGGCCGAGGGCTTGGATCGGCAAAAAACCCGCAAAACAAAGGCCCAAGCGCGGGGCCACCGCGCTTGGGCCAAAAGGGTATTGCCCCGATTACCGTAACCTGCTTTCGACCAGATCCCTATCCGTAACGTTCTGACGAGGAGCGTGACTTGGAGGAGCGGCAGTGCTGCGGTCCGGGTAACGCTACGCGGATTTCGATTAAACGGTCGTTAAAAACGATGTTAAAAAATAATTAATTGCAACCCGAAGTTGTCATCTTGAGGGCCCGGCCCTTCCGCGCCGGGGAGACACCGTTCGGCGGATCGCCGGCAGATGACCTGCCAGGCTTGCCATTCCCCCCGCCCGACCCGGTCAGGGGCCCGGCCGGGCGCCTGTTCAGCGTCTCGTGGCGGTGCGGCGCCCGGACCCGAGCTTCAGCTGGCCGGCCACGTGCTCGATGATTTCCCCGGCCACGTCGACCCCGCTGGCCTCCTCGATGCCCTCCAGGCCCGGCGAGGCATTGACCTCCAGGACCAGCGGGCCGCGCACCGAGCGGATCAAGTCGACGCCGGCCACGCCCAGGCCGAGCACCCGGGCGGCGCGGACCGCCACCTCCTGCTCGGCCGCGCTCGCGCGCACGCCCTTGGCGGTGCCGCCGCGGTGCAGGTTGGAGCGGAAGTCGCCCTTCGGCGCCTGCCGCTTCATCGCCGCGACCACCCGGCCGCCGACCACGAAGCAACGCAGGTCCGCGCCCTTGGCCTCGGCGACGAACTCCTGGACCAGGAAGTTGGCGTACAGGCCGCGCAGCGCCTCGATCACGCCCTTCGAAGCCGACAGCTTCTCGGTCAGCATGACTCCGGCGCCCTGTGTGCCCTCGTTGAGCTTGATCACGTGCGGGGGCGGGCCGAGCATCGACAACAGGTCGGCGGTGTCGTCGGGGTTGTCGCCGAACACCGTCGCCGGCAGGCCGATGCGCTCGGCGGCCAGCAGCTGATGGCTGCGCAGCTTGTCGCGCGCGCGCAGGATCGCGTCGGAGGTGTTCGGGGTGTAGGTCTCCATCAGCTCGAACTGGCGCAGCACCGCCGAGCCGTAGCGGGTCACCGAGGCGCCGATGCGCGGAATCACCGCGTGGTAGCCGGAGATCTCTCGCCCCTTGTAGTGCATCTCGAAACCGTCGGACGCGATGCGCATGTAGCAGCGCAGCGGGTCGAGCACGCGCACGCTGTGGCCGCGCTCGCGGGCGGCCTCCACCAGCCGGCGGGTCGAATAGAGCTTGGTATTGCGCGACAGGATCGCAAGCTTCATCGGAAGGGATTCGCGTGGGTGCAAGAACGTGGAGGAGAGGACAGACCGGCGGCCGGCGCGTTCAGACGCGCGGGTGGCGCCGCCGGACGCGTCCGTGGAGGAACGAGCGTGACGGATCGACCGTGAACAGCTCGGTCACCGCGGTGCGGCCGAGCAACATCGGGAAACGCATGCCACGACGATCCGCCAGGTTTATTTCAATTTCGCGTTCGACGCCGGCCAGACTCAGCACGGTACGGATGAACACCCGGCTGCTGCGATGACCGCCGGAGTCGGTGACCCAACGCTCGTCGTGCACCGGCGCCCGTGCCTCGACACGCTCCGCGCCCGGCGCCCCGAGGGTCAGCTCGAAGCCCACCCAGGGCCCGCCGGCCTCGACGAAGCGCCATTGCGAATCCACGTGCAGCGCCGAGCTGCGCGCGCCGGTATCGATCTTGGCGCGGATCGCGGCCAGCCCCAATGCGGGCAACGCCGCCGCCTCGCGCCAACCGAGGACGATCTTCGATGACATCGTACCTCCGCAGTAGCGAATGCTGCCGGCCAGGACGACCGCGACCGGGCTTGGACCGCGACCGCCGCCGGTCGTTCCGTTCCAGGCGCGGCGCGGCGACAAAAAACGGCGACCTCGCGGCCGCCGTACGTATCGGACCGGAGCGGGCGCGGATCGTCCGGCCTGCGGCTACGGTGCGATGCGCGACGACCCACTCGGGACCGGGCGCGCAGTCTAGCGCGACGATGGTGAAGCGTCGATGCGCACCGCGCGACGGCCGGACCGCCTGCGGCGCGCCCATCGCAATGAATCTTTCACATCGCACGGCAACCGGTTCGCTGAACCAGTCAGGCGGATGTGCGCTGCGGCGCATCCTGGATCGCCTCGTATCGCCGGTTCGGCGATACGCCTAGCTTCGGCTACCGCAGCCGATCACGCGGCCCCCGCTCACCCCGCAGACAGCAGCCGCCACGCCAGCCAGGCCGGGACGCCGAGATAGAACGCCAAGCGGCCCAGCCATTCCAGCGCGTCGCGCAGGGCGGCGGCGTGCGCGTAGCGCAGCGCCATGGCGAGTGCCGCGACCGTTTCGATGGCCATGCGCAGCACGGCGGCGAACAGCATCAGGCCGATCGACCAGGACGCCCACCAGATCAACAATCCGGTGAGATAGGCCGCCAGCCCGTAGCTGTAGTACTCGCCGAAGGTACCGCCGAAGGCGATGACCTGATGCAGGCGGAACGCGACCAGCGCCAACAGCAACGGGAACAATGCGAATTTCACCAGCGGATGATCGAGCCGGCGCCGATGCGCATCGGCGCGGTGCTGGACGAGCTCGGCCCGAGCAGCAGCGAAGCGGCCTTCCCAGACGATCGGCACGCCGGTCGCCAACAGTCGGCGCAGGGCTTGCGGACGCGTCAATACCAGGCTCCGCGTCCAGAGCGGGCCCGTGGACAGGCGCAGATCGACGCCGCTACGCGGCAGCGGCAGGCGCCATGGCCGTAACGCGGCGATCGAGGCCAGCGGCAGTTCGATCCGTTGCCGGCGCTGATCCAGCACCAGCAACGCAGCTTCGACGCGCGCTTGCGCGGCGAACGCGTACTCGATGGCCCAGGCCGCCAGCGACGGCAGCAGCACCGCCACGGCGAACAGCCGCAGCTGCGACAGGGATTGGATCTGCAGACCGGTGCGCGCGAGCATGTCGAAGGCCAGCCACAACAGCCCCGCGCCGGCGCACAGCCTCAGGACGCCGCTGAGCGCGCGCCAAAACGGCGACAGCACCACCGCGTCGACGACCGGTTCCGGTTCCGGCGCGGCGACGGCGCGGCGGCGCAACGTCTGCCATGCGGCCAGCGCCGCCAATGCCAGCAGGAAGGCCGCGCCCGCGCGCCCCACCCAATCGCCCCAGCGCACCATCAAGGTAGGCGACGGGTCGCGGGCGCTGACGAAGGCGGTCAACACCGCCTGGTCGCCGACCGAGGTGTTCGCCAGCACCTCGCCGGTGTCGTCGATGATCGCGCTGAGGCCGTTGGTGGTGACGCGCACCTGCGGCAATCGCGTTTCGATACTGCGGAACGCCGCGACCGCCAGGTGCAGACGGGCGCCCACCGGGTAGGCGGTGAACCAGGAATCGTTGGACATGCCGAGAATGGCTTGCGCGCCGAGCCGTGCGCCGTCGATGGCCAGGTCGGTATGCACGTCGTCCAGGCAGATCAGCGGCACCACGTTGACCTCGCGCCCGTCCGCGCTGCGCAGGGGCAGCACGCGCGCGCCGTCGCCCGCGCTCCAGCCGCCGGTCCACGGCAGCCAGCTCCGCAACAGCGGACCATCGAGCCAACGCGGCACGTGCTCGGTCAGCGGGAACGGATGGGTCTTGCGATAGAAGCCGAGCAGCCCCTTGCCGGGCTCGAGGAACGCGGCGGCGTTGTATTCGCCTTGTTCGTCGCGGTCGTAGGTGCCGAACACCAGCGGCACGCCGGCGGTATCGACGAAGCCCTGGATCTCGCGGTCCAGCGCGGCGCCGTCCTCGCTGCGCGGGCTGCCGAAGCTGGTCGGGTAGACGGTCTCCGACCACAGCAGCACGTCGGCGCCGTGGTCGCGGATCGCCGACCACGACAGTTCGTAGTGCGTATCGAGCACCTTGCGCACCACCGCATAGGCGCCGATTTCCTTGCGCAAGCGCTCGTAGTCGGTGATGTTGGCCTGGACCATGGCGACGCGCAGCGTCGGCGCATCGTCGGCCACCGGCGCCTGCAAGCCGGCGCGGCGCGCCGCGCCGTAGCCCGCCATGCAGGCGACGATCAGCGCCCCCAGCGCGAGCGGCCGCAGCAGTGCGCGCATGCCGCGGTCGCGCTGGCGGACGGCGAATGCGACCGTCTCGTTGACCAGCAGCAACAACAAGGTGATGCCGGCAGCGCCGCCGAGGTCGGCGACCTGACGCAACACCGCGGACGGAAACAGGCCGTGCCCCAGGGTGTCGCCCAGCAGCTTGGGCAGCAACCACTCGCAGGCCACCCAGGCCGACCCCGCGGCCAGGGCGCGCAGCACCGGCCCGTAACGCCGCCCCGCCCACCGGCGCACCAGCGCGAAGGCGAGGAATTGCGGCTGCAGCACAGGGGCCAGCATCAGCAACACCGTCGTCGCGGTGAGCGCGCCTACCCCGATATAGGCGCCGATCGCCGCGCCGAACCAATGAAACACCGCGGCCGCGAAGGCGATGCTCATCAACGCCGCATTCGCCAGCGTACGCGGCGTGGACCTGTCGCGATCGAGCACCAACAGCCACGGCACCAGCGCGACGAAGCCCAGGCCCCAGGCGGGGCCGCCGCGTGCGTACAGGCCGAGCAGGACAGCGGTGGCGAGAATGCCGGCGAGGCTACGCCAGCGGGACGAGGACAACCGCTCCTGGATCAATCGAAACACTCCGTGTCGCGGGTTCAGCGCGGGGGAATCCGGATCGGCCGCTGCGGCATCCCGGGCGGCGCGAGTTCCGGCGGCACCACCCGGTCGGCCGGCATCGCGATGGGGCGGCCCTGCGCGTCGTGCAAGGTGAAGCCCGGAGCGAACATCAGCACCGGCTCGATCGGCACGCCCTCATCGGTCACTTGATGGTGGCGAACATAGCCCGTGGGCAGCTCGTAGTTCTCCGGCACGGCCAGGCCGAGCAGCGGTGGACTGGTGCCGGGCGGATTGAATGCGCCGAGCCCGGTACGCACGCCGGCTTGCTGCAAGGCCTCGATGACCTGCGCGCCGGTAGGCTCGGGGTCGCCGGGTCGGAAGTAAGCGGCCAGGTCGTTGGGATCGTTGCTCGGCATGGCCGGCGGTTCGGGCGACGATGCGGCGGGTCGTGTGCGATTCGCGGATGCAGGTGAGCCGTCGAGCGGAGCGGACGCCGCATCGCGATCCACGCCGGCCGTTGCGGCGACGGCATCCGCGCTTCCCGCAGGCTCGCGCATCCACCACCCCGCCGCAATCACGGCGGCCAAGACCGCGGCGACGGCCATCCACGGCGCGGGCCCACCGCGGGCAGCGGGTGCCTTCGCGATCACACGCATGCCCTCGCCGTCCGCTCGGGACGACGGGGCATGCGGGCGATCGCGCCTGGTCATGGTCGGCTATCCGCCGGATGCATGCGTCAGGGCGAAGCCGGCTGATACACCGACAGGGCCCAGCCCATGCGCTCGTGCCCGTACTGGTTCCAGATCGGGCTGCGGCCGTTGGTGAAGCTGGAATAGCGCGGCGCGCCGGTGCCGGTGCTGCCGCCCCACAGCCCAGCCGACACCGTGCCGCCGGTGTAGGTCGGGTGGGTATCGTCGGACTGGATGTAGTCGAACGAACTCGACGAAGACACGAACTTGGTGTTGGCGTCGCGCAAGGTCGCACGCAAGGTGACCGCGGTGCGGTTGATGTAGCTGGCCTCGCTTTCGCCGGCCACGTAGCGCAAAGCGTCGGAGTCGATCTGGCCGTCGCCGTTGCTGTCGTAGTCCGCGCCCATGTACTGGGCGAAGCTGTCCGCGCACTGGAAGCCCTTCTGGCGAGCGTATTCGCACATCCAGTAGTTCATCTTGGCGATGGCGGGCAGGAAGCGATCGCGCATGTTCACCGTCTGGCCGGTGGCGGCATCGCGGCACGAGCTCTGCACGTTGTCGGCGTTGTAACCGGGGTAATACAGATTCGAAATCACCTTGAGCTTGGTGTTGGCATGCGCATTGGCGTTGATGTAGTCCATCGCCGCCGCCACGTAGGTCCTGCAGGAACTGACCGCCGCGTCCAGCCCGCTGTAATTGCAGGTGCCGGTCTGCTCCTTGAACGCGGTGCGCGCCTGCAGGCCGTCGTTGCCGCACATCTCGAAGCTCACCACCCGGGTCGAGGCGGCCTGCATGTAGGAACGGTCGGCGACGATCTTGTTCTCGTAGACGTCCCGCGCCACCGCACCGGACTTGGCCCGGCGAATGCTTTCGACATCGACATTCCAGCGCGCCGACAGGTACTCGGCATCCACGGTCGGCGCCGAGTAGCGCGCCGCGTTGCTGATCGAACCGTTGTAGCCGGCGAAGATCGAATCGCCGTAAGCGACGACGCGGTACTTGGTGGTAGTCGCGGGCCGGTCGACGGTCCACGACACGTTCTGGTTGAGCGTGCTGGCCATGCCCGAAGCCGAGAGCGCGAACAGCGCCGCAGCCGAAAGCAACCGCCCCGCCTTATTGCGGAACAGAGTCTTCATCCTTAATTCCCCTTCGAGGTGATGAGCGCTGCGGACACCGGTGGGTGCCCGATGAGTAACGCGAAACCCGAATCACGATGGGGATGCCCGGACCTCGCAGCACGCCCCCCTGCCATCGCCCCCGGACGCTAGCGTATGGTTTCAGGGGGCGCAATGTGCGCTGCAGCAGCAGCGGGGGGCTGCATCACGTTTTCGTACATGGCGTGGAACTGGAACCTGCGTGGGATGTGTAACGGCCAAGAAGCGCCGCGAGCGGTGAACATCGGATGTGTCCGACCAGATCGCTTTGCAATTCCCGAGCGATGCATCGGATCGACTTCACTGGCAGCGGGACCGAGGACGCACGCTACGCACTGCCGGATGTATTCCCGTTGACCTCGAACACCAGCGGCAGCATGCAGCACCAAAAAAGATGCATAAACCGTTAGGCGACCCAGTGACATCCTGCACCGCCTCACGCCAAGCCCGCCCTTGCCGCGCTTCCATCCGTTGGCCGTGAGCCCGCGCCCGCTGTTGGTTGATCTGCTGTTTTCCCCGTGGTTCGAGTTAAAGCTCGCCGCTGTCTTCGTCGCCATGCCGCTCAGACGACGAATGCCTCAACCCCCATGGCCGGAGAGCCTCAGCCCCCAGTGGGTTCCGGGTCGGGGGCCGTGGGTTGAACCATCGGCAGTGTGACGGCCTCGACCTGCTCCGGGGTCAATGAGGTCGGCCTCGCGCCAGTCTCCAAGATGTCCTCGTCCAACGCAGACAATTCCTGCGCCGGAGTGCCGGTCAGACAGCGGATACGGTTTCCGCTCACCTGGAAGTGCTCGGCGGGATACGCGGACGGCTCCGGCGCCAGCCATTCGGTATAGGACGCCTCGCCAGCGAACACGCCCCTGACTGCCTGGGCACGGTCCTTGCGCTGTCGCGCTTCCATTTCAAAGACCGGCGCGCAACCGGCCCAGCCGCCAGCGCGCGCGGCGAATACGGGGTAGTGGGCTACCTCCAGCAGGCGCCCGCCGTCGCGTCGCAAGAACAGCAGTGCATGAGTGAAGCCCAACAAGTGCGGCTCGCCGATGTGCTGGTGGAAGTCGAACTCAACCATCGGGCCGACTTGGCGACCGCGAAACTGCTCCAGGACCCGATAGCGAGCCCGGTAACCGCCCCCTAGTGAAGAGGGATCGTCGACCGCGTCCAAGGCAACCCGCTCCCCTACCACGACGACCAATTCTGCATTTGGCTCGGGCACTGGTGCCGCGGCGGGTTCGGGCGGGGCGGCCGTGACCTCCGCATGCGGAACAGAAATCTCGCGTGAGCAGGCGGCCAACACCGTCAGCGCGAGAGACGACACCAAAGCGGCACACCGAGCGGACAAAGGCATCGCAGACTTCCGTTCCTTAGATGCGCAGATCCTCTCCTCCTCTACTGGCTGGCGCAAGCGAGGCCTTCGTCTCAAAGCGAAAACCGATGGCCAGAGCGATCATCTCCCCTGCATCGTCTATATCCCTCCCCGAACGCCGACGGAAATCTCCTGCCCCGCCCGGCAATTCCTCAGACATGGCGCGCCGTGTAATACAACGCCCCGACCAGCCCGCTTGCCGCCAACGTCCACCCCATGCCGATCTTGAAGCGCAGCATGGCGATCAACGCGGCGAGCGCCAGGACGGCGGCGCCGGGTTCGAGCGATGTCCAGTCCGGCCGGTCCAGGGTCAACGGGCCCCACTGCCATGCGATGGTGGCGCGGAAGATCGTATGCAGTGCGAACCAGACGGCGAGGTTGAGTATCACGCCGACGACGGCTGCCGTGATCGTCGAGAGCGCCGCCTGCAGGCCGCGGCGTTGGCGCAGTTTTTCGACGTAGGGCGCGCCTACGAAGATAAACAAGAAGCTCGGCACGAAGGTGACCCAGGTCGTCAACGCAGCCCCCAACAGTGCGGCGAACATCGGGTCCAGTGCGCCGGGGTTGCGGTAGGCGGCGACGAAGCCGACGAACTGCAGGACCATGATCAGCGGCCCCGGCGTGGTCTCGGCCAAGGCGAGGCCGTCGATCATCTCGTGCGGGCGCAGCCAGCCGAAGTCCTCGACGGCGCGCTGGGCGACGTAGGCCAGCACGGCGTAGGCGCCGCCGAAGGTCACCACGGCGGCCTGGCTGAAGAACACGCCTTCGCGTGCGATGACGTGGTCGCGCCCCAGCCACCAGCCGGCCAGGGCGACCGGGAGCAGCCACAGCACCAGCCCGACTGCGCTGGTCCACAGGCCTTTACGCCAGGAGGGCCGGGTATGCGGCGCCGCCCCGGACGCGAGCATCCGGTCGATCACGTAGCGCTCGTCTTCGCCATCCGCGGAGGCTTGCGATGCCGGCAGCCAGTCCGGGGAGATGCGGTACGCGATCCAGCCTAGCAGGCCGGCCCCCAGCACGATCAGTGGAAACGGGACATGCAGTGCATAGATCGCGACGAAGGACAGCCCCGCCACGGTCGCCAGGAAACGGGTCTTCAACGCGCGCTTGCCGATCCGCAGCACCGCCTCGATCACAATGGCGAGCACGGCCGCCTTCAAGCCGAAGAACAAGGCCGCCACGAGCGGGGCCGAGCCGTGCACGACGTACAGCCAACCGAGCAGGCCCAAGACCAGGGCGCCCGGCAGGACGAACAACACTCCGGCGACGATGCCGCCCCGGGTCCGATGCAGCAGCCAGCCGATGTACACCGCGAGTTGCTGGGCCTCGGGCCCGGGCAACAACATGCAATAGTTCAAGGCGTGCAGGAAGCGCGGCTCGCTGATCCACTTGCGCTTCTCGACCAGCTCGCGGTGCATCAACGCGATCTGGCCCGCCGGCCCGCCGAAGCCGAGCGCGCCGATCTTGGCCCACACGCGCAGCGCCTGTCCGAAGCCGATGCGCTCGTGCGTCTCGGCGGGGTCGTTCGGCGTGGGATCTGGCTTGGTCACATGGCACCCAAGGCTGGAGTTGGCGTGTCGCTGTCGGAAACGATAGTGCCAGCGAGCCTCCGTCGCCTTCGCCGCTGCATCGCACTCGGTCTGTTCGCCGATCGGCAGGATCTTCGATGGCTGCGCCAGTATCCGCCAGATGCTTGGTGATGGCCTTGGAAAAACCCGGCCTCAAGACAGTCTGCGTGGCGCCCGACTCGCGTGCAAAGGCTCAATCGGCCGACGGGAAATGGACCACGGCCTCGGCCTGCGGCGATATCGGCAGCGAGTCGCTGCGATGGGAATGGAGCGGGTGATGGGAATCGAACCCACGCTAGCAGCTTGGGAAGCTGCAGTTCTACCATTGAACTACACCCGCTTGCGGGCCAGTTTATAGCGCCTGCCGCGCGGGTGGCAAACCCGGGGCCGGTGGCGCCATACGCGGGGTCGGCGCCCTGCCCGCCGCGCGCTCGGCCCCGTCGCTGCGCCTGCCAGCGTCCCCAACCGATGCGTCGCCGTCGCGCAAAAAGAAACCGGGCCTTTCGGCCCGGTTCCGGTGATGCGATCGAACCAGATGCAGCGGCGCGGCGATCAGAAGCCGCGGCCGACCTGTGCGAACACCGTGGTGTTGTTGCCGCCGCCCTGGCCGACGGTGGCGCTGGCGCCGATGTTGGCGTCCATGCCGAACAGGTGGGTGCGCACGCCGAACAGCAGGGTGCCGTAGTTCTGGTCGAACTGGCGGCCCATCACGGCGTATTCGCCGAGGCCCGGCACCGTCTGCAAGCGTGCGTAGGCGTGTTCGGGGGCGTCCTCGAACTCGCGGTCGACGGTCAGGCGCGCGTACGGGCGGAAGCTTTCGCTGTGGGCGTAGTTGATCTGCCAGCCGACGCTGCCGATCAGCGAGTCGAACTCCTGCTTCGGATAGGCCAGCGAGGTCGACAGGGCCGGATCGCTTTCGGCGAAGCCGTCGACTTCGATCTTCTGCGAGACCAGGCCGAGCACCGGGCCGTGGCGCAGCGAGTCCTGGCCGAATTCCCAGCCGCCGTTGACGGCGATGGTGAGGTTGTCGCCGTCGGCCGAGCCGTGGTGCACGCGGGTGACCGGACCGAGGTTGGCGTTGCGGTCGATGTCGAAGTCGAGTTGGGTGTAGCTGACCTGGCCGTTGACCCAGGCGCGCTCGCCGTACCACCCGACGAAGCCGCCGAGGGTGGCTTCCTTCTGCTCGAATTCGCCGTTGCGCAGGCCGAAGTCGTTCTTCTGCTGGCCGTAGCCGGCGAAGGCGCCGAACACCAGGTTGCCGCGGTTCCAGTCGATACCGCCGCTCAGCGCCGGGCCGGCGCCGTCGTATAGGTCGCCGTGCCCGTAGCGCTGGAAATCGCCGCGCAGGCTGGTCCACCAACGCATGCCGTCGCCGTCCTGCGGGCCCGCGAGGTGGTTGGCGACCTGGTCGGCGCGGGCGCGGCCGCTCATCGCCGCCGAGTTCGGCAACACCGCGATGAAGCGCGGCGCTTCGAGCACCGACAAGGCGTAGTCGCCGAGGATGCGGTGCGCCTTGCTTGAGGGATGCACGCCGTCGGCGAAGGCGTAGGTTTCCGGCGCGTCGGCGGCGGCGTAGTTGAGCGGGCTGCAGGTCAGCGACGAGCCGGTGATCTGCGGATTGCAGGCGGTGCCGGTGACGTTGGTGATGCCGTACGGCGCCGGGTTGGCGGCGATTTCCGCCAGCAGGCTGAAGGTGTTGAGCGGGATCACCCGCAGGCCGGCCGAGGCGAGGCCGCCGTACAGCGCGTTGTTGTAGGTGGTCGACAGTTGGGTGCCGGCGGCCTGGGCGGCGGCGCCGCCCGCGCGGAACTGCGGGGTCAGGCCGAGGTTCGGCACGGTCGGCACCAGCACGTACTGGGCGCCGGCGTTCTGCAGCGCGGCGACCACGCCGATCTGCGCGGTGACGGCATTGGTGATGGTCGTCTGCGCCGGTGCGCCGGCGACCACCGCGAACAGGTCGTTGGCGCCGCCCCACACGGTGTACAGCGCGTTGGGGTCGGCGCGGCCGCCGTTGGCGGCGAGGTAGTTGGCGGTCTGGGTGGCCAGCGAGGGAATCGTGCCGAGCGCGCCGCTGGTGTTGGTGCCGGTGCGGGCGCCGCCGACGGCGTAGTTGGTGCCGCCCTGGTTGGCGCTGGTGGCGTTGGTGCCGTAGTACTCGGCGACGTATTCCGACCAGACCAGGCCCGGATTGGTGGTGAAGCGGCCGATCAGGGCCGCGTTCGGACCGACCGCCTGGAACAGCGCCGGGCGGAAATGGCCGGAGTCGGTCAGGCTGTCGCCGATGAAGACGGTCTGCGAATACTCCTGGGCGAAAGCCGGAGCGGCGGCCAGCACGAGAGCGGCGGCCAGCGCGGTACGAACGGGTTTCATCATGAACTTCCCTGCGGTGTTGTGACGGGTGATGGCGATCGAACGGTCGGTCGATCGCCGGAGAAAGACGGCCGCCGAGCCGGACATACGCCGGCGGATGGCCGAATCGAAACACGCGCCGGCGGATCAAGGCAAGGCGCAGCGCGGCAAAATCAGGCCGCGATTATCCCCGGCCGGACGTTCCGGCGCCGGGGCCAGAGGTCACAGAGCGCGGATACTCGGCCGGCTCGATGCGCGCCGACCGCCGCGGCCGAGACTGGCCGCGAGCCGGCGCTCACGCGACAATGGGCGCATGAATATCCTGCTCAATGGCGAACCGCGCGCGCTCGCGGCGCCGACCACCGTGGTCGAACTGCTGCACAACGAAGGCCTGGGCGAACGCCGGGTCGCGGTCGAGATCAACGGCGAGATCGTCCCGCGCGGGCGCCACGCCGAGCGCGCCCTGGCCGAAGGCGACAAGGTCGAGATCGTGCATGCGCTCGGCGGCGGTTGACCGCGCAATCGCGCTGAGCCGCGCCGCCCCCGGCGGCCGATGCGGGCGAGGGCTCGCCAGTCTCGATGTCTCTCGTCGCCCCGCTCCGCTGCTCCAGCGCGAGCCGGATAAGCAGCGCGCGCGGCTTATCGCCGGGTGAAATACACCGGGTTGCCCATCAACAGCAGGCGGCCTTGCGCATCGCGCACGTCGACGCGCAGCCAATGGCGGGCGCCGTCGCTGCGCCAGCGGAAATCGAAGCGCTGTTCGGCTTCGTCGATCGTCGGCTGGCCGATCAGCGGCGCGACGACGCCGTCGACGAGGGTCTCGACCCGGCCACCGGCGACGTTGCGCACGGTCAGGCTCAACTTCGCCTCGTCTCCGGCGCGCAGGCGCAGTGCCCCGCCCATCGCGACTTGCTGGTCGCCGTGCCGAGCGCTGAGTTCCAGCGCACGGTCCTTCGAACCGCGCACGTCGACGAAGACATTGCCGGCGCGCAGGCCTTCGAGGATCGCCGGCATCGACAGTTCGCGCGCATGCACCACCGTGGTCGGCCTGCCGATGCGGCTGGCGCCGTAGGTTTCTTCGGCCTCGGTCGGCGCGTCGTGGTTGTCGCTGCCGCCGATTCCGGTGAGGCGGCGGCCGGCATTGAGTTCGCGCTGCCAGAACGCGATGCCGGAGCCCGGCGTGTCGGCGTCGCCGCCGTTGACCGCTTCGACCATGGCGACGCGCGACAGATCCGCCGCCGGCATCGGCGTCCAGCCGCAGCCCATGCAGCGTTCGTCGGAGGGGCGGATCGGGTGGTTGATCGACACCGGCGCGCCGCGCTTTTCCAGCGCGCGCAATACGCTGTCCCAGTCCGGCACGGCGGCGCTGCCGACGCGGAAATCGACCGGCGCGTAGGTGCCGAACACGTTGGCGTGGCCCTGAAAGGTGGTGATCTCGATGCCGGGCATCAGCAACAACCGGTCGAAGTAGGGCTGCAACTCGCGCAGGGCCGACAGATGCGAAACGGTGTTGTGTTCGGTCACGGCGACGAAGTCGAGCCCGTGCCTGCTCGCGGCCTGTGCGGTCAGGAACAGCGGGCACGGCACCCGCGCGCCGGCCTGCGAGGCGCAGCTGCCGTCGCTGTGGCCGCTGTGCATGTGCAGGTCGCCGCGGTACCAGCCCGGCCCGGAGCGCAGCGGTTTGCCGGCGATAGCCGCAGGCAGGGCATCGGGACGACCGGCTGTGCCGAAATGGATGCGCGCGACATACCCGGCGCGTTGATCGGCGCGGATGTTGGGAATGCCGAGCAATACCTTCCACTCGCCGGCCGGTAAGGCCCCGGCCGGGTACGACGGGGTGGCGTCGGCGGCGCTGACGGTGAACACGCGTTTGTTGCCGCCGCTCCAACCGCGGAAGCCGTCGCGGCCGAGGAAGTCGCCCGGTCCGATCAGGCCGAGGTCGATGGTGGTCTTGTGCTCGCGGCCGCCGTAGTCGAACTCGACGGTGATGCGGGCGACGCCGTCCGGCACCTGGAACGGCAATTCGCGGTAACTGCGATTGTCGCGCCCATCGATCGTGCCCTCGATGGTCAGGTCGGCGGCGCTGGACACCTCCGCGGCCGTGGCCGTCGCGCAAGCCAGGACCAGGACCAGCGCACCGCAGCAACGGCGCAGCGAAAACATCGCAAACGGATTCATGATCGCTCCGTACAGGTCAATCGTGCTTCTCGATCGCTTCGACCGGGCGCTGGTTGCAACGCTCCGGCTGGCGCCGCGGGTTGCAGCGCGCGATTTCGCCGCGCGGGAATACCACGCGATAGCGGCTGAAGCGCCGATCGGGCTGCGGGTAGTCGGTGGAGATGTAGTGCGCGCCGCTGGCGAACGCGGCCTCGCGCCGGCCCGGGTCGTTGCGCCGCGCCTCGACCGTGTCGGCGTCGGCGCGCGTGCGCACCAGGAAACCGGCGGCGACCGCCTTGGCGATGCGATCGCCTTGGCCGACCGGGTCGTTGAGGGTCAGGTAAGCCGCATCGGAGGCCTGCTCGTCGGTGTTGACGAACATCGCCCGCCCTTCCAGCGAGTGCCGCCCGCCGCGGTACAGGCCGACCTTGCGCGCTTCCTCGTCGAGCGCGAACAAGACCTTGCCGCGCGCCTGCCCCAGCGTCGGCCAGCCGCCGGCCAACACCGCCGCGCGCAGGCTAGGCGCGGCGCCGCGCACGTCGTCGGGCTCGATCAGTTCGCCGGCGGCGAACACCGAGCGGATCTCGGCATCGAGCGCATCGAAGGCGGCGGCGTCGAACGGCAGCGGCGCCACCGCGCCGGGCCCACCGCGGCCGTCCTTGGCATTGACCAGTATCAGGATCGGCGCGTGCTCGCGATGCCGTTGCGACCAGTCGCGGATCTGCCGCAGGCATCGCACGAAGACCATGCATTGGCTGCGGAAATCGATGTCGGCCAGGTGCATGACCTTGAAGCCGGGCCGCGCCATCTCGGCCGCGACCGCGGGCGGCCAGGGGCCGGCCTCGCCGTAGCCGCGACGCGAGGCTCCCGGCGGATGCGCGTAACGGCCGCCGCGCGGGTCGTGGTAGACGTCGAGTTCGAGCGTGCGCGCGCCCTGCTCCAACTGCGCGAACAAGGGCGGGTGCGCATAGTCGAGCGAATCCGCGCCGGCCGGATCGAGCGCGCGATGCGCGGCCAACTCTTCCGGCGGTATCGCGAGCTTGTAGCTGTTATGGGTGCCGATCGCCTGCAGATCGTTGATCCGCAGGCGGGCATCGATCCAGGCCTGGCTGCAGTCCTGGCCGGCCGACGCGGCACGTTCGGCACCGAGCCTGCAGCCTGCCTCCGCGGCCCGTGCGCCGGTTTGCGCGCCGGCTACGCTTGCAAGGACCGAGGCGCCATGCAGCGCGCAGACGAGCAACGCGCCGCTGAGCCGGACTTTCGGCGTAGGTGCCCGCACCGCGCTCAGAACCGGTACATCAGCGCGGCGCGGAACGCCCGGCCGAGCAGCGGGCGGGCGATGAAGGTGTTGGCGCCGGCGTCGGCGCTCTGCAACTCGCCGGCACGCGGGTTGCCTTCGGTCAGGCCGCGCGAGTTGGTCAGGTTGTCGCCGTACAGGAACAGGGTCAGTCCCGGGGTGAACTCGTAGCGGGCGCTGGCGTTGAGGACGTTATACGACGGCAGCCGCACCGAATTGGCGGTGTCGACGAAGCGCTCGCCCTGGTACTCGTAGGCGAGCTGCAGGCGCAGGCGGTCGTCGAGCAGGTTGATGCCGGGGACGATGCGGAAGCTGTTCTTCGGCACCCGGATCAGCTGGTTGCCGACGAAGTCGCGCAACACCGGCGCGCCGTTGACGATCTCGGTATAGCGCAGGCCCTTGTACTGCGGGTCCTGCACGGTCGCGGTCAGCTGCAGGTCGAACCAGCGCACCGGGAACCACGAGGCTTCCAGTTCCAGGCCGGTGGTCTTGGTGTCGGCGTAGCCCTGCTGCACGGTCGAGGTGCCGGCATTGAGGTCGAACACCGCATTGCTGAAGCCGACGTTCTCGTACTTGGTGTAGAACAAGGTGGCGAACACGTCGAAGGTCTCGTTGCTGAACTTGTAGCCGACCTCGCCGAGCTGCATGGTCTGGATCACCGGCTGCGCTGCGGTGTCCTTGCCGACGCAGTCCTGCGCCGCGGCCTGGGTGCAGTTGGAATAACGGGTGATGAAGCTCGACAGATTGGGCAGGCGGAAGGTCGGGGTCCAGCGCGCGAACAGGCCGGAGTACTTGTCGAACTGCCAGTTGGCGCCGACGGTCCAGCCGAGCTTGTCGTAGTCGCGGTCGTAGCTCACGAAGCGGCCCGAGCCGGTCAGGATCTGCGAACTCGCCGGGGTGCCGAGGTCGACCTGCTTGCGGATCTCGGTCCAGCCCTTGGCGTTGACTTTCTCCCAGCGCACGCCGGCGTCGATGCGCAGACGGTCGTTGACCTGCCATTCGTCCGACAGGTACACCGCCTGGGTGGTCGAGCGGCCGCTGGCGTTCTCCCATTCGTAACCGTACCGATAGAAGCCCCGGTCGGTCAGCGTCGTCAGCGCTCGGCCGGTGGCATCCACCGCGACCAGGTCCAGCAAACGCGCGTTGTCGCGCACGTCGAGCAGGGTCGTCGACGAATACCGGTCGAAATCCTGGTCGAAGCGCGCGTAGTAGTAGCCAAAGGTGAGGTCGTGGCTCTGCCCGCCGAAATCGAAGCGGCGCATCAGCCGGGTGTCGCTGATCAACTCGTCGACCGGCATGGTCACGCCGCGCAGGCCACCGACCGTGACCAGGCCGTTGCCGTTCTGGTTGGCCACATCGAACACCTGGCCCGGGCTGTCGACATAACGCAGCTGGGCGCCGGCGGCGCCGGGAATCGCCGCGAGCTGCTTCTTCAGCGCCGGGTCGGACAGGAACCTGGAGGCGCTGAGCAGTTGCAGCGGGAATACGCCGTTGCGCTGGGTCTCGGTGCGGTCGTAGCGCAGCGACTGGGCCAGCTTGAGGCCGGCGCCGAGTTCGTAGTCGAACTTGATCGTGTACTGGTCGCGCTCGACCTCGGTGCCGCGCGCGTTGTCGAAGGCATAGCGGCTGCGGTCGCCCTGCAGCATCGAGGCGTGGCGCGTTTCCGGGCCGGCCAGGGTGCCGTAGTGGTCGTCGAAACCGGGCACGCCGCGGATCTTGCCGTCGGCGTAGGTGCGCATCGGAATGCCCAGGTACAGCGCGACGTTGTCGTCGAGGCGCTTGTAGTCGAAGGCGAAGCGGCCGCGTTCGAACTCCTTGCTCAGGTTGATCCGGTACTGGCCGCCGTCGTTGGCCTGGAAGCCGGGGTCGCGGATGCCGTCGTCGAAGCGATAGAAGCCGCCGAGGCCGAGCTTCCAGCCGGCGCCGAGCGGCGTGCCGAAGAAGACATCGTAGCGGTTCAGGCCGTAGTCGCCCGCGGTGTACTTGACCACGCCCTCGGCGCTGTCGCCGACCACGCGCGGGATGAAGTTGATCGCGCCGGCCGGCGCGTTCGAATAGAACACCGACGAGGGACCGCCGCGCACCACCTCGATGCGTTCGATGGTTTCATCGAGGCGGAACGCCTGGTCGCCGTTGAGGAAGCCCAGGGCCGGGTCGTGCTGCACCGGGATGCCGTCTTCGAGCAGGGTCACCGAGCCGAAGCCGTCGACCGGGATGCCGCGCGCGCGGATGTTGCCGCTGGCTTCGCCGCCGGTGGCTTCGACCCAGAAGCCCGGCACCGACTTCATCGCCTCGGTGACCGAAGTCGGCGCCTGCATGCGCAGGCGGTCTTCGTCGATGGCGGTGATCGAATAGCTGGTCTCGGCCTTGCTGCGCTGGCGGGTGCCGGAGCGGCCGGTGACGATGACGGTGTCGAGATCGGTGGCGCTGGCGGCGGCCATGCTCGCGTCGCTGGCGGAGGCCGCGGCGGTGTCCTGGGCCTGTGCGGTGGAGACGGCGAAAGCGGTCGATACGAGGGCGTAGCGGATCGCCCGGCTCAGCTGGCGGGTGGAAGGCATCATGGATTCGGCGTTCGGAAGGAAGGGAAGGCTGCCGGCCGGTTCCGTCCGAAGGCCCTGCGTCGAGCCCGGCAATCCTGCGCATGCTGAGCCGCGACGTTTAAAGATTCGTGACAGCCGTCGATGCGATTGCGTGCATGCGGCTTGGCGCCAGGATCGGTCAAGCGTGGTTGCGCGGGGAGTCGGAGAACGGCGCGGTCGCAGAGCACAAGTAAACTCCTCCCCCTCCACAAAAGGGGGAGTGCTTGTGCGGGTGGATCAGCGCCGGGCAGTTCGCCCCCTCTGCACAGAGCGGCAGGTGCCTGCGCCGTCAGGCGAAGCGAAGCTAGGCTGCGGGGTCACGCAGATCGCCATGATCTCGGTGAGGCACTGACGCGCCGCCTCGCTCCACGCAAAGAGCCCCGGCCGAAGCCGGGGCTCTGTTGCGGTTTGCGAGTACCGTGCGTATCAGCTGTCGCCGCCTCCGTCGATCACGGTGGCCGGCGAGACCGAGCAATGGCCGGGTCCGGTCGTGCCTTCGTTATAGGCGGCGAGAATGCCGGCGAGCCGGATCGCGGTGTCGCGTGCCGGGCCCTTCGGCGCGTTGGTGTTACGGCCGATGAACCATGCGGTGGCTTCGGCGATCGCGGCCTGCACCTGGGACGGAGCGCCCGCGCCGGCTTCGGCATTGAGGCGTGCGGCCATGTACTGGTGCGCGAGGATGTAGTACCCGTTGCCACCCTTCGGCGGGGTCCAGAACACCTTGTACCAGGTCTGACCGGACGCGAAGAACAGGGTGTCTTCGCCGATCGAAGCCCAGGTCGCGTCATACGGCGCGGGGCCGTACGTCGAGTGGGTCTTCCAATAACCCTGGGTGTAGGTGCATCCGCTCACGGCGCACAGTTCCGGCACCTTCACGCTGATCACGGCTTCGTCGCTCCTGTTGGCGCCGTTGTCGGTCGCCAGGTTGAGGAGGTTCGGAACCATGAATTCGCATGTGTTACCGGGCCCGACCTGGCTCGGCAATATCCACGACGAGAAAATGTCGAGGCTGTTGACGATGCCCGGATCGGGGTTGATGTCGCCGGTGACGTACTGATTGAAGCTGTCGCACATCAGCGGACTGACCTGCCAACCGAAGCTGTTGCCGAGGTTGAGCCCGGCGGTGCCGTTGAACAGGTCGCTGACCTGCACGCAGGCGTCGGTTTCGACGTTCGGCGAGCCGTACACCAGTGCGGCCTGGTTGGAGGTGTAGCTCTTGAAGCCGCAGTCGCTGGCGTGGCCGGCGGCGTCGTAGCACTTCAGCACGCGCTGGATGCTCGCCTCGTTATAGCCTTCGAGCTTGCCGCTCAGCGCGGCCTCGTAGGTGCAGGTGAGCGAGGTCGGGCCCTGCGGGTCGCAGGTCGGCGACACCGACTGGGTGTCTCCGCCGGCGAAGTGCAAGGTATCGCTCGGATCGGCCGGGCTGAACTGCGGCGTGGCGTCGGCGGGCCAGGAGACCATGATGCCGCCGCTGACCGCGAAGCCGCTTTCCGACTCGATGCTGCGGGTCGCCGCGAGACGATACACCGTCTCGTAGTTGCCGCCGACATTGAGCAGCACCTGCACATCGTCGCACAGGAAGTTGCCGGCGTAGACGCCGCTGGCGATCGGATCGGCCAGGCAGCCCTGCATGCCGACGACCTTCGCGTCGGCCGGCGAAACCACCACGTGCTTGTCGGGAGCCCAAGCGTAGTCGCGGTCGTAGCGGGTCCGCACGGTCTTGCTGATCGCGACGGTCCTGCAGGCGACGTCGACCATGGCCGAGTCGCTGGCAGTGGCGTTGGTGCTGGCGCTGGTGCTCCAGGTGCCGGTCGCGGTGTTGTTGTGCCGGCCCTCGTCGGCGCCGCACACGAACGGCGACGGACGCGGGTAGGTCCACACGTACGGACCGTTGCCGAGACTGAAGCTGTGGTTCGGATCGCCCGGCAGCATCGAGTCGTCGATCGCGAACGTATCGCCGTAGCTCTCGGCCGGGTTCGCCGGGACCGAGAACGACGCCGAAGCGACGAACGTGTACGAACCGCTCGCTCGCTCGCTGGTGACGCCGGCGGCGTTACCGCCTCCGGTGGCATCCAGCAGGAAGGGATGGCTGTTGCTGCTCAAGTCGAATGCGTAATCGCAGGTCAGGATGATCTTGTCCGGATTCGCCGCCGGCTTGGCGCAGGCCAGGGTGTCGGTGTCCCCGCCCTGCGAGGTCCACGCGAGCTGGAACTGGGTCGCACTGTTGTTGAACTGCAGGGTGTCGACCACCGCGGTGGTCTTCCAGCCGAAGTCGAACGGATCCCTGACCGTGATGGTGCCGGCGACGCGGTACATGCCGCGGGTGGTCGGCGTCGCGGTGACGGTGTATTCGACCTGATGGCTGTCGCCGTCGAACATCACGATGTTCTCGGGCGTGACGGTCTTGTCGATCTGCCAGTCGGTATAGCGCTTCCAGCTCGCCGTGGCGGTCTTGTCGCCGCTCGGCTTGGGCAGGAAGCAGTACACCACATGACTGACGCCGGCGGGTTCGCCGCTGGAGTTGAGCGGCGCGAACAGGTTGCTGTCGCCGAGCACGCCGGGGGCGTACTGGAAGACGTTGTAAGCGTTGCCGCCCTTGACCACGATGTAGTCCATCGGCGCGGTCGAGCTGAAGCCGAGGTACCTGTTTTGGTCGGCGGGGGTGTAGTTGAAGGTGATGGTCTGGCCGGCCGCGCCGAGGTTGTAACTTTGGCCGTTGACCGGCGCGCTGCCGGTGCTGCCGCCCAATCCGGACCAGGTCGCGACGCCGGGCAGATCGTCGCAACTGGTGAAATTCCCCGGAAAAGTGGTCGGTTGCACCGAGGCCGCCCAGGCCCCAGTGGGCAAGGCGGCAGCGGCAGCGAGCAGGAACGCCGTTGCAAGCAACGGACGCCAACGTCGAGTGGTGGACATGTCAGAACTCCGTGAGCGGGGTGGCAAAGCACCCTGTTCTTCGCGCTCGGTAGCTCGGCCGTGCTGACCTGGACGGCTCGCACCCGTGGCTTTGCGACGCCGGCTCTCGCCGGTTGTGCCTTTGTCGAGTCCCGTATGACGGCGCGGCGCCCGCTTCCCCAGCGGACGCCGCCGGCGATGGCCGGTGCGTCGCGAACTACAGCGCCGCCCGGTACCGCCTGGCGGCCAATATACGCTTTAAAATGTGATTGCAATCACATTTTCATCATTCGGCGACGAACGGTCGCCGCCGTGGATAAAGGGCGCGGACGGCTGGGTTCGGCGCCGAACCGGGTGTTGCAGCGCCCTTCCCCACTCGGCCGGCCGAACCGCGGCAAGCAGCGCGAAAACCGCATGCCGGATGAAACGCCGGCGCGCGCGGGGTCCAAGCGCAGGGCGTTATCCGACATAATTCACCGATGACGAACAACGCCTTATCCGATCCGCTGGTCATCGCCGGCAAAACCTATCGCTCGCGCCTGTTGACCGGCACCGGCAAGTTCAAGGACCTCGACGAAACCCGCCTGGCGACCGAAGCCGCCGGCGCCGAGATCGTCACCGTCGCCATCCGCCGCACCAACATCGGCCAGAATCCCGGCGAGCCCAACCTGCTCGACGTGCTGCCGCCGGACCGCTACACCCTGCTGCCCAACACCGCCGGCTGCTATACCGCCGACGACGCGGTGCGCACCTGCCGCCTCGCCCGCGAGCTGCTCGACGGCCACAAGCTGGTCAAGCTCGAAGTGCTCGGCGACCAACGCACCCTGTTCCCGGACGTCGTCCAGACCCTGGCCGCTGCCGAGATCCTGGTCAAGGACGGCTTCGACGTCATGGTCTACACCTCCGACGACCCGATCCTGGCCAAGCGCCTGGAACAGATCGGCTGCGTGGCGGTGATGCCGCTGGCCGCGCCGATCGGCTCGGGCCTGGGCGTGCAGAACAAGTACAACCTGCTCGAGATCATCGAGAACGCCAAGGTGCCGATCCTGGTCGACGCCGGCGTCGGCACCGCTTCGGACGCCGCCATCGCGATGGAGCTGGGCTGCGACGGCGTGCTGATGAACACCGCCATCGCCGGCGCCCGCGACCCGATCCTGATGGCGCATGCGATGAAGCTGGCGATCGAGGCCGGCCGCGCCGCGTTCAAGGCCGGCCGCATCCCGCGCAAGCGCTATGCCAGCGCGTCGAGCCCGGTGGACGGGTTGATCGGCTGACATGACTGACCCGTTCTCGAGCGACGGCGCCAAGACCCCGCCCAAGCCGTTCACCGTGGAAGAAGGCCGGCGCCAGGTGCGCAGCTTCGTCCTGCGTCAGGGCCGCTTCACCCCGGCCCAGCAGCGCGCCTTCGACGAACTGTGGCCGCGCTTCGGCATCGACTACCAGGGCGTCCCGCGCGATTACGACGCAATCTTCGGCCGCAGCGCCAAGCGCGTGCTCGAGATCGGCTTCGGCAACGGCGAGGCCTTGCGCTTCGCCGCCCAGCACGACCGCGAACGCGACCTGATCGGCATCGAGGTCCACGCGCCCGGTGTCGGCCGGCTGTTGAACGCCCTGGCCGAAGACGGCAGCGACCACGTCCGCCTGTATCACCACGACGCGGTCGAAGTGTTGAACCACGAAATCGCCGACGCTTCGCTCGACGAGGTCCGGATCTATTTCCCGGACCCCTGGCACAAGAAGCGCCACAACAAGCGCCGCCTGGTCCAGCCGGCGTTCGCCGAGCTGCTGGTGCGCAAGCTCTCGCCCGACGGTCGCTTGCACCTCGCCACCGATTGGCAGGACTATGCCGAACAGATGTGGGACGTGCTCGACGCGACCGTCGGCCTGGTCAACCGCGCCGGCCCGCGCGGCAGCGTGGCCCGGCCGGCGTGGCGTCCGCAGACTCACTTCGAGACCCGCGGCCAGAAACTCGGCCACGGCGTGTGGGATTTGCTGTACGACAAGAAGCCGGGAACTGGGAATCGGGAGTAGGGAACCGGATGCGCCCCACCGAACATTCGCGATGCCTTGCCGAGCCCGAATCCGGTGGCGACGCGTTGCCCTGCCCCTGCTGTTCCGATTCCCGATTCCCCAATCCCGAATCCCGGCCTTAAATGGATACCGCCCTCGCGCTCACCACCGACATGAAGCTCGTTCTCGGGCTGGTGGTCTTCACGATGGCGATGTTCCTGTTCGAGCGCATCCGCGCCGACGTCGTCGCCCTGGTCGTGCTGGTGCTGCTGGGCCTGTCGGGCCTGGTCGAGCCCGACGAGCTGTTCAACGGCTTCTCGGGCAACGCGGTCATCAGCATCATCGCCACGATGATCCTCGGCGCCGGTCTCGACCGCACTGGCGCGCTCAACCGCCTCGCCGCCTGGCTGCTGCGGCGCGCGCACGGCGTCGAGCAACGATTGCTGCTGTTGACCACCGCGGTGGCCGGGCTCAATTCGTCCTTCATGCAGAACCCTTCGGTGATGGCGCTGTACATGCCGGTCGCCTCGCGCCTGTCCTCGCGCACCGGCCTGTCGCTGCCGCGCCTGCTGCTGCCGATCGCCGCGGCCATCGTGATGGGCGGCGCCCTGACCATGGTCGGCAACTCGCCGCTGATCCTGCTCAACGACTTGCTGCTCAACGCCAACAGCAACCTGCCCTCGGGCGCGGCGACCATCGAGCCGCTGAAGATGTTCGCGCCCCTGCCGATCGGCATCGCCCTGCTGGTGGCTTCGCTGGCGTACTTCCATTTCTTCGGCGACAAGCTGCTGCGCGACGACAGCGACAAGGGCGCCACCCCGGCGCGCACCCAGAGCTATTTCGCCAAGGCCTACGGGATCGAAGGCGACGTCTACGAAATGACCGTCACCGCCGACAGCCCGCTGGTCGGCATGTCGCTCGGCGAGGCCGAAGCCCTGCGCGGCGCACCGCTGCTGCTCGCGCTCAAGAGCGACGGCGAAGCGCGGCTGGCGCCGCCTGCCGAGACCCGCATCTGGGTCGGCAGCGTGCTCGGCGCGATGGGGCCGAAGCAGCAGGTCGCCGACTTCGCCCAGAACCAGTTCCTGCGCCTGTCCACGCGCCTGCGCAACTTCGCCGACCTGTTCAATCCCAGCCGCGCCGGCATCTCAGAAGCGGTGGTGCCGGCGACTTCGGCTTACATCGGCAAGACCGCCGGCGACCTGCACCTGCGCAAGCAAGCCGGCCTGAGCCTGCTGGCGATCAACCGCGACAAGAGCGTGCTGCGCGACAACGTGCGCACCGTGCCGATGCGCGCCGGCGACATGCTGGTGTTCCACAGCATCTGGACCGACCTGGCGACCGCGGCGGCGAGCAAGGACCTGGTCGTGGTCACCGACTACCCGAAGGGCGAGCAGCGCCCGCACAAGCTCAAACTCGCGCTGACCATCTTCGCCGTGGCGATGCTGCTGGCCCTGTCCTCGCGCCTGCCGGTGTCGATCGCGCTGATGACCGGCGTGGCCGGCATGCTGATCGCCGGAGTGATCAACATCGACGAGGCTTACGCGGCGATCAACTGGAAGACCGTGTTCCTGATGGCCTGCCTGATCCCGCTGGGCTGGGCGATGGATTCCAGCGGCGCGGCGGCGTGGATCGCCGGCCACACCATCGAGCGCCTGCCGACCGGCACCCCGGTGTGGCTGCTGGAGATCTTCATCGGCTTGCTGACCACGATGTTCTCGCTGGTCATCAGCCATGTCGGCGCGACCATCGTGGTGGTGCCGCTCGCGGTCAACCTCGCGCTGGCCGCCGGCGGCAACCCGACCGCTTTCGCCCTGATCGTGGCGCTGTCGGCCTCGAACAATTTCATGACCGCCTCGAACCCGGTGATCTCGATGATCACCGGCCCGGCCGGCTACACCGGCAAGGAGTTGTGGCGCATCGGCGGCCCGCTGTCGCTGATCTACACCGTGGTGACGGTGCTGATGGTGAATTTGTTGTTCTGGGGCAAGTGACCTCGCAGACGCCGCAGCTTCGGTGCGGTGGCAGGAAAGGCTGTTGGCTGTTGGCTGTCGGCCGCTAACCGTCAACGGCCCTGTCTCACCCCAGCCACACCGCCCCATCGCGCACGGTCACCGCGACCGCGCGCAGCGCTTCGCCCCGACAGGGGCCGGCGACGCACTGGCCGCCTTGCAGTTCGAAACTCGCGCCATGCGCGGCGCAGACCAGCAGGCCGTCCTTGCTCTTGAGGAATTGCCCCGGCGCCCAGTCGAGACGACGGCCGGCATGCGGGCAGATATTCAACCAGGCGCGCACGGCCTCGCCGTCGCGGTACAGCAGCAGCGACTCGGCGTCGCCGTCCAGGCTCGCTTCGACCTCGGCGAAGGCGCCGTCGGCCAGGCGTTCAAGCCCGATCAGGGGCAACGCTGCGTTGCCGCCGTCGGCGGGAGGATTTAACGAACTTCTCACACCCTCGTCCATGCCTGGAACGATACTCCTGTGTCCGGCGTTTGCCGCATTGTCTCACGACACCCTAAATGTTTGCCCAGACCTTCCGATTCTCCGATCACCGACCGCAATGGAATGCGTTCCAGTCGCGCGTGCGCAACGCTTTCGAGCCGCGCAAGCCGCGTCACCGCCTCCTGCGTTTCGTGCTCGGCGTGGTCGGGCTCGGCCTGCTGGCGCTGCTGGTGATGTTCAGCGTGGTGGTCGGCGCGGCGATGATCGCCGTCGGCCTCGCCTACAAGCTGTGGAAGCGCCGCGGCCAGCCGATGGCGCATCGCGGCCACGACATCGTCGAAGGCGAGTTCCGCGTCGTCGACGCGGCACGGCTCGACCATCGCGCCCCTACTTCCTCCACCCATTGAACGCATGAGCGACGCGATCGCGGCACCGCCGCACACCCGCATTCCGGTCCGCGGCGCCGCCGTCGCCGAGGGCACCACCTTCCCGGTCCGCCGCGTCTACTGCGTCGGCCGCAACTTCGCCGAACACGCACGCGAGATGGGCGCGGCCGTACCGACCTCGGCCGCCGACCGCGGCCGCCCGGTGTTCTTCCTCAAGCCGCACGACGCGATCGAGCTCGGCCAGGCCGTGCCCTATCCGCCCGGCACCGACGACCTGCACCATGAGGTCGAACTGGTGGTCGCGATCGGTCGCGACGCGCCGGCCGGCGAGCTCGCCGTCGGCGACGCCCAGGCACTGGTCTACGGTTACGCGGTCGGCCTGGACCTGACCCGCCGCGACCTGCAGTCGCAGGCCAAAGCCAAGGGCCTGCCCTGGGATACCGGCAAGTCCTTCGATCATGCCGCGCCGATCAGCGCGATCGTGCCGGTCGCCGACGTCGGCGAACTCGGCGCGCGCGCCCTGAGCCTGGAAGTGAACGGCGAAGTCCGCCAGCGCGGCACGCTCGACGACCTGGTCTGGAACGTGCCCGAAATCCTGCACGAGCTGTCGCGGCTGTACGCGCTGCGCGCCGGCGACCTGGTTTACATGGGCACGCCCTCCGGGGTCGGCCCCCTGCGGCCGGGCGACCGCTACCACGCCGTGCTCGAAGGCGTGGCCGAGCTGCACGGACACATCATCGCGGCGCCGGTATAGTCGCTCCGGCGCTGCGGCGCCGCCTTCATGTCGTCAACCAGGGAGAGCATGCGGATGGGCATGATCAGCGAGTTCAAAGAGTTCATAGCGCGCGGCAACGTGGTCGATCTGGCCGTCGGTGTGGTGATCGGCGCGGCCTTCGGCAAGATCGTCACCGCCTTGGTCGACGGCATTGTCATGCCCTTCGTCGGCTACCTCAGCGGCGGGGTCAACCTCAGCGACGCCAAGTACGTGCTGACCGCGGCGCAGATGGACGCCGCCGGCAAGGAAGTCGCCGCCGAGGTGGCGATCAAGTACGGCGCCTTCCTGCAGACCGCGGTCGACTTCCTGCTGATCGCGTTGGTGATCTTCCTGTTCCTCAAGGCCTACAACAAGGTCCGCAAGCCCGCCGACGCGGCGCCGCCGGCGACGCCCGAGGACATCGTGCTGCTGCGCGAAATCCGCGATTCGCTGCGCAAGTGAGAACGCTTCGCCCGTTGCGGCAAACCGCCTCAAACCTGGCGATAGGCAGCGACAAAAAACCCTCAAGTCCAACGTGACTTGCGACAGGTAGAGACGAAGCCGCGGGTTGCTAAGCTCGCGGCTTCGTCTTTTCCGGCCGCCTGGCTCCAGGCGGCCTCCGTACTTTCCAGATCAGGGAGTTGGGGATGCGCGCACCGTTGTGGGCAGCGATCGCTGCTGTGTTGTTCGTCGGCTCCGCCGTGGCCGCCCCGCGCGAAACGCGCATCCCCGAGGCCGCCATCGCCGCTGCCGGCGAATTGCGCGAAGCCGCGCTGGCCAGCGACCTGGGTTATCGCATCACCGAATCGCTGACCACCGAGGTCGGCCCGCGCCTGGCCGGCAGCGAAGCCGATGCGCGCGCGGTGAAGTGGGCCGAAGCCAAGTTCCGCGAACTCGGCTTCGACAAGGTCTGGCTGGAGCCGGTGACGTTTCCGAAGTGGGAGCGCCGTAGCGAGCAGGCCGAAGTGCTCGGCGAGCATCGCCAGCCCTTGCACCTGACCGCCCTGGGCGGCAGCCCCGCCGGCAAGGTCGAGGGCGAGATCGTGCGCTTCGCCGACCTCGCCGCGCTGGAAGCCGCGCCGGCCGGTTCGCTCAAGGGCAAGATCGCCTTCATCGATTACCGCATGACCCGCGCCAAGGACGGCGCCGGCTACGGCCCCGGCGGCCGCGTGCGCAGCCGCGGCCCGTCGGCGGCGATCCGCGCCGGCGCCAGCGCCTACCTGATGCGTTCGGCCGGCACCGACTCGCACCGCAACCCGCACACCGGCATCACCCGTTTCGACGAAGGCCTGACCCCGATCCCGTCGGCCGCGCTGGCCGCGCCCGACGCCGACCAGCTCGCCCGCCTCGCCGCGCGCGGCCCGGTGCGGGTGCGCGTCGCCCTGGACTGCGGCTGGGACGGCGAAGCGACCTCGCACAACGTCATCGGCGAGATCCGCGGCAAGAGCAAGCCCGAGGAAGTCGTGATCATCGGCGGCCACCTGGACTCGTGGGACCTCGGCACCGGCGCGATCGACGACGGCGCCGGCGTCGGCCTGACCATGGCCGCGGCCAAGCTGATCGGCCAGAGCAAGCTGCGCCCGGCGCGCAGCATCCGGGTGATCGCCTTCGCCAACGAAGAACAGGGCCTGTACGGCGGCAAGGCCTATGCGCTCAAGCATGCCGCGCAGGTCAAGCAACACCAGATCGGCGCCGAGAGCGATTTCGGCGCGGGCCGCATCTACGCCTATTCGAGTTCGGCCCCGGCGCATGCGCAGGCCGCCGACAAGCAGATCGCCGAAGCCCTGGCGCCGCTCGGCATCGAGCACACCCCGGGCAAGGGCGGGCCGGGTCCGGACATCTCGCCGTTCGCCGCGCAAGGCCTGGCCTGGGCGCGCCTGGCCCAGGACGGCAGCGACTACTTCGACTATCACCACACTCCCGACGACACCCTCGACAAGATCGACCCGAAGGCGCTGGCGCAGAACGTCGCCGCGTATGCGGTGTTCGCCTACCTGGCCGCCTCGGCCGAAGGCGATTTCGGCAGCGAAGCCAAGGCGGTTACGCCGCCGGAAGAGTGAAGCGCCGCGGTACCGCCGCTTGCCCGAGGCCACGGCAGAATCTGTTCGATCCACCCTGGTCTCTGCTTGGATCCGGCGCCCTCACCCCAACCCCACTCCCGCACGCGGGAGAGGGGCTTTGAATCGGGCGGGACGGTCGGTTCGCTAGCTCGACGGAGACAAAGCCAGCCCCTTTCTCGCATGCGGGAGAGGGGTTTTGTTTTTGCGCGGCACGGTGGTGTCGTCGGCTGGAAGCGACGCAGGCTCAGTCCCCTCTCCGCTTGCGGGAGAGGGTCAGGGTGAGGGCGCTGCTACGCCCTGGAAGCGAAGCGGTTAGGGCACTCGCCGCCCCAAGGGCTAGGCGCTGCGCGCCGTCCAGGCCGCCAGCAGCACCGCGGTCGCCGCGGCGACGTTGAGGCTTTCGACCTTGCCGCTGCCGGGAATCGACAAACGCAGGTCGCAGGCGGCGACGAGGTCGCGATCCATGCCTTCGCTTTCCGCGCCCAGCACGTAGACCAGGCGCTGCGGCAGCGGGGTCGCGAAGGCATTGTCGCCCCCGGAGACCACCGTCGCGGCCAGGGCGAAACCGGCGCCGCGCAGCTGGGTCAGCGCATTGTCGCTGCGGCCCATGCGCACCATCGGCACCGCTTCGGCGCCGCCCTCGGCGACGCGCGCCGCGGCGCCGGACAGGGCCAGGGTCGAGTCTTTCGGCATCAGCACCGCGGCGACGCCGAAGTGCGCGGCCGAACGCAGGATCGCGCCGAGGTTGTGCGGGTTGCCGACGCCATCGAGCCAGATCGCCAGCTGCGGGCCGTCCGGCAAATCGCGCAGCCATTCCGACAAGGAGACCGGCTCCTCGCGCAATACGTCGGCGACCACGCCTTCGTGGTGGCCGCTCGCGGCGAGTTTGTCGAGGTCGGCCTCCTCGACCACGCGATAGCCGACCCGGTTGGCCACGCACCACGCCAGCAAGGGCTGCAGGGCGGGAATGCGGTTGCCGCTCAGGTACAGCTTGCGGATCGCGTGCGGCCGGCGCGCGAACACGGCGCGGATCGCATTGAGGCCGTACAGGCGCAGCTCGACGTCGCGGCGTGCGCGCTGCGGATGCGGCGCCTCGAACATGTCCCCGCCGAGGGGCTGGCGCAGATCGGACTCGTCGCGTTGGCGATAGGGCCGCTCGTCGCGCTCGTGGCGTTCCGGCCGGGCCCGCTCGCGCGGTGGACGCGTGTCGCCGGCGTGTTGGGTGCGTTGCTCGCGCCGCTCCGAGCGCGAGTGCGGGTGGGCGTGCGCATGTCCGCTGCGGTCGTGTCCACCGCGATAGGGCGACGGCGGCGGCTCGACCGGCCCCGCGCCAGCCGGCGCATCCGGCTCGCGCCGCGGGCGCTGTTCGTCGTCGCGGCGAGGGCCGGTACGCCAGGGGCTCTGTCCCGGCGCGATGGGGGCGCGCGGGCCGCGCGGGGGATCACGTCGCATCGTCGAGACTCCTTCTTACCTTGGCGAACACCCGCAGGTCGTGCAGTCGCCCGCGCTTGAACACGGCGCAGCGCTGCACGCCTTCTTCTTCGAAACCGTTCTTCAGCAACACCCGCGCCGAGGCCGGGTTGTGGTCGAGCACGGTCGCGCACAGCCGATACAGCGACAGCTCGCGCATGACCCAGGGTGCGAATACGCCGACCGCGCGGGTCATCAGGCCGCTATTCCACAGCGCGCGGCCGAGCCAGTAACCGAGCTCGGCGCTGTGGCCGCGCTCGCCCTGGCCGGCGCGCACGCCGATGCCGCCGCACGCGCGGCCGTCGACTTCTATCGCGAACACCGGAGCCGAGAAATCGACGACCTGGCCGGACAGGAAGCGTTCGCCGTCCTCGCGGGTATAGGGATAGGGAAAACGGTCGCTGGTGGAACGCGAGACGTGTTCGTCGTTGGCGTGCAGGACCAGGCTGTCGAGGTCGTCGGGCCGCCAGCGGCGCAGGACGAAGCCATCGCCAAGCAGGCGGATATCGCCCGGGTCGGATAAGGGAGCGGCGTTCATGGCGATAGCGTACTGCATCGCCCTCGGCGGGCGGAAACCGCGGCCTTTAGACCGATCGGGAGGCAGGAGCGGTGCGAGCCGCGACCTGCGTCTTGGCCGCAGCCCGCGGTCGCGGCTCGCGCCGCTCCTGCCCTGAGAGCGGTCCGTCCAGCCCGGAGGCGGACGGCTTACCCGATCAGGCGTGACCGCCGGCCTGCGGGGTTTCCTTTTCCAGTTTCTCCAGTTCGTGTGCGACCGCCTCGGGCGACTTGGTGTAGCGCGCGAGCAGCACGTAGAACGCCGGCACGATGAACAGCGACAACAGGGTCGAGAACGACACACCGAAGATCACCACGATGCCGATCGTCGCGCGGCTCGCCGAGCCCGGGCCGCCGGCCAGGACCAGGGGCACGGCCCCGACCACGGTCGCGATCGAGGTCATCAGGATCGGGCGCAGGCGCACCGCCGAGGACTCGACGATCGCGGCATGGATGCTGCGGCCCTCGTCGCGCAACTGGTTGGCGAATTCGACGATCAGGATGCCGTTCTTCGCCGCCAGGCCGACCAGCATGACGATGCCGATCTGACTGAACAGGTTGAGGGTGCCGCCGGTCATCCACAAGCCGAGCAAGGCGCCGAGCACGCCGAGCGGCACGGTCAGCATGATCACGAACGGATGGATGAAGCTCTCGAACTGCGCCGCGAGCACCAGGTACACCACCAGCAGCGCGAGAGTGAAGGTCATCAGGACCGCGCCGCCGGCCTTCTGGTATTCGCGCGATTCGCCCTTCCAGTCGATCTGCGCCTGCTCCGGCAGTTCTTCCTCGACCACCTGGTTGAGCCAGGTGATCGCCTCGCCCATGGAGTAGCCGGGTGCGAGGCCGGCGCTGACGGTGATCGCGCGCAGCCGGTTGAAGCGGTTGAGGCTGCCCGGCTCGGCCAGCTCCTTCAGCGTGACCAGGTTCGACAGCGGCACCAGGCCGCCGTCGCGGGCGCGCACCTGGATCGCCGCCAGGTCGGCAGGCGAGGCGCGCACTTCGCGCCCGGCCTGGACGATCACGTCGTACTCCTCGCCGTTCTGCACGAAGGTGGTCGCGCGGCGCGACCCCATCATGGTCTCCAGCGAATGGCCGATGTCGGTGACGCTGACGCCGAGGTCGGCGGCGCGCTGGCGGTCGATCTCCACGCGCATCTGCGGCCGGGTTTCCTTGTAGTCCGAATCGACCGAGAACAGACCCTTGTTCTGCTCGATGCGGGCCAGCAGGCGGTCGCGCCATTTCGCCAGTTCGACGTATTCGGGGCCGCCGAGCACGATCTGGATCGGCTGCCCGCGGGTGCGCACCAGGCCGCCGCCGACCTGCGGCAGCGCGCGCACGCCGGTCAGCTGGCCAAGCTCGCTGCGCAAGCCGTCGGCGACGTCGGCGGTGCTGACCTCGCGCTTGTCCCAATCCTGAAGGAACACCGCGATGCGGCCGGTATGCATTTCCTCGCTGGCGCCGAAGCCGCCGGGCACGCGCGGATTGTAGCGCTGGATGGTCTGGTCCGGCCCGGTGTGCGAGGCGATGATCTTTTCGACCTGTTGCACCTGCTTGACCGTGTAGTCGTAACCGGCGCCTTCCGGGCCGACGATCGAGACCTGGAACGAGCCGCGATCTTCCTGCGGCGCCAGCTCCGACGGCACCAGCTTGAACAGGCCGAAGCTCAGGGCGAGCGCGATCAACAGCAGCACGCCGAACAGCCACGGCCGCTCGACGGTGCGGTCGAGCAGCCCCTTGTAGCGCCGGCTCACGCCGTCGAGACGCGCGTTGACCCAGCGGTTGACCGGGTTGGATTTCTCTTCGCTGTGCGGGCGCACGAACTTCGACGACATCATCGGCGTCAGGGTCAGGGCGACGAAGGCCGACAAGGCCACCGCGCCGGCCAGCGCCACCGACAACTCGCGGAACAGCCGCCCGGTGTTGCCTTCCATGAAACCGATCGGCAGGAACACCGCGACCAGCACCGCGGTGGTCGCGATCACCGCGAATGCGACCTGCTTGGTGCCGCGCGCGGCGGCGACCAGTTTCGGCTCGCCGAGGTCGGCGCGGCGCTGGATGTTCTCCAGCACCACGATCGCATCGTCGACCACCAGGCCGATGCACAGCACCAGCGCCAGCAAGGTCAACAGGTTGATCGAGAAGTCGAAGGCGTACAGCGGGATGAAGGCGGCGATCAGGCACACCGGCACGGTCACCGCCGGGATCAGCGCGGCGCGGAAGCTGCCGAGGAACAGCCAGATCACGATCAACACCAGCACCACCGCCTCGGCCAGCGTGTGGTACACGCGTTCGACCGCCGACTCGATGAAGATGGTGGTGTCGAAGGCGACGAAGATGTCGGTGCCGTCCGGCAGGCCGGGGCGGATCTTGTCGGCCTCGGCGCGGATCGCGCGGGCCACGTCGAGGCTGTTCGCGGTCGAGGTCTTGACGATGCCCAGGCCGATGTTGGGCTCGCCGTTGCTGCGGTAATAGGCGCGGCGTTCGGCCGAATCGAGCTCGATCTTGGCCACGTCGCCGAGCCGCACCACATAACCGTCGGCGCCCTTCTTCAGCGGGATCTGGGCGAAGTCCTCGGGCTTTTGGTAGCTGCGCGCGACCCGCAGGGTGAAGTCGCGCGACTGCGATTCGATGCGCCCGGCCGGCAGCTCGACGTTCTCGGCCCCGAGCGCGGCCTCGACTTCGTTGACGGTGATGTCGCGCGCGGCCAGCGCGTCCTGGTCGAGCCAGATGCGCATGGCGTAGCGCTGCTGGCCGCCGATGCGGACCTGGGCGACGCCGTCGACCGACGACAGGCGGTCGACCACGTAACGCTCCGCGTAGTCGGACAGCTGCAGCGTGTCCATCTGCTTGGAGCTCATGTTGAGCCACAGGATCGGGTCGGCGTCGCTCTCGACCTTCTCGATCTGCGGCGGGTCGGCCTCGTCCGGCATGCGGTTGGACACGCGGCTGACCGCGTCGCGCACATCGTTGGCCGCGGCTTCGATCTCGCGCTGCAGGGTGAACTCGATGCTGATCGAGGCGCGTCCGTTGACGCTGCGCGACTCGATGCTTTCGATGCCCTCGATGCCGGCCAGCGCGTCTTCCAGCACCTGGGTGATGCGGGTCTCGACCACCGCCGCCGAGGCGCCGGGATAGGTCACGTCGACCGAGACCACCGGCGGGTCGATCGCCGGCAATTCGCGCAAGGTCAGGCGCGAGAACGCCATCACGCCGAGGGCGATCAACAGCAGGCTCATCACGGTGGCGAACACCGGACGGCGGATCGACAGGTCGGAAATATTCATTGCGCTTCGCCGCCGTCGCGGCGCTTGGGCGCGCTGCGCTTGGGCGCTATGTAGATCGGCACGACCCGGGGCCGGTCGCCCGCGGCCTGCTCGGGGTCGCTGGCGAGGTCTTCAGGCGGCGCCACCGGCACGCTGCGCAAACGGAAGTCCAGAGCGCGCTTGACCGCGGCGCGCAGGTCGCCGGCATCGGGCTTGCGCGGCAGCGAGGACAGCAGGGAACGCATCCAGTCAGCCATTCGCGCCGCCCTTCGCCGCGGCGGCGCCCTTCTGTGCCGGCGGCTTCGTGCCGGCGGCCTGGACCTTGTTGCCGACGCGCAGCTTGCCGGTGCCGTCGACGACGATGACGTCGCCGACCTTGAGGCCCTTGACGATTTCGGCCAGGCCTTCGCGGCGGGTGCCGACTTCCACGTCGGCGCGCTCGACCGTGTTGTCCGGCTTGACCCGGAACACGTAGGAATCGGTACCGACCTGCACCACCGCGATCTCCGGCACCAACAGCGCCTGGCGTTCGGGCTGCAACAAGGTCACCTGCATCAGCATGCCCGGACGCAGGCGATGCTCGGGATTGGGGAAATCGGCGCGCACCGTGATCGCGCGCGTGGCCGGGTCGACCCGCGCGTCGATCGTGCTGACCTCGCCCTGGAACGGCCGGTCCGGATACGCGGCGCTGCGGCCCTCGACGGTCTGGCCCTTGGCCACGCGGGCCAACTGGGTTTCCGGCACCGGGAAATCGACGTAGACCCGGCCGGTGTCGTCGAGGGTCGCGATCGGCGTGCCCGGCGTCACCAGCGAGCCGGGGCTGACCTGGCGGATGCCCAGCACGCCGGCGAACGGCGCGCGGATCACCCGGTCGCCGATGTCGGCCTTCATTTGTTCGACCCGGGCGCGGGCGGCGTCGCGGGTCGCGCGCTGGGTATCGAGCGCCGAACGCGCGATCAGCTGCTGCGCGGCCAGTTCGCTCTGGCGCTGGTACAGGGCGGCGGCTTCCTTGGCGGTGGCCTCGGCCTGGGCCAGCGCGGCCTGCTGCGCCTTGCCGCTGAGGGTGACCAGGGATGCGCCGGCGGCGACCTGATCGCCACTGTCGAAGTGCACGCCCTGGACGATTTCGCTGACCTTGGCGGTGACCGTGATCGACTCGCGCGCCTTGACGTTGCCCAGCGCCTGCACGGTGTCGTTCCAGGGCCGCAGGCGGACCGGCTCGGTGGTGACCGGGATCGGACGATCGCCGCCCTGCCCTGCCTGGGGCGCTCCGCCCTTGCTGCCGCAGGCGGCCAGAGCGAGGGCGAAGGCAAGGGTGCAGCAGGAGCGAAGGCCGGTACGTGGTCGCATGCGGTTCTCTGAACGGGTACCCGGAAGGGCGGCGGCGCGGGTCTGGCGGGCGCTGTCGCGACCCGGGCAGGCGATCCGCGCGGAAGGTAGAGCCGGCGCGGCGATGAGGCCGCGCGATTCTAGCGGTGCAGCATTAACGCTCGCGTGGGCCATTGGTTGACCACCGTATAGGCAAAGTCGTCCCGGCGATGTGTTGGGCCGGGCCCGCTCGTCCGGCGCTCGTCCCGGGCCTCGGCCGCAGTCCTCGCGGCGCCGATGTTTCATCGCGGTAATGACGGTGGTGCGCGGGCGGCACGGACGGAGTTCATACTCCGTGGGTCCCCCTGCTGGAGCCTGGTCATGATCCACGACAGCATTCTCGACACCATCGGCCGCACCCCGGTGATCCGCCTGCACCGCATCGCCCCGGCCCACGTCAGCCTGTACGCCAAGGTCGAATCCTTCAATCCCGGCGGCTCGGTCAAGGACCGCCTGGCCCTGGCGATCATCCTCGACGCCGAAGCCAAGGGCCTGATCAAGCCCGGCGACACCGTGGTCGAGGCGACCTCGGGCAACACCGGCGTGGCCCTGGCGATGGTCTGCGCCGCACTCGGCTACAAGTTCGTCGCCACGATGAGCGAAACCTTCTCGATCGAGCGCCGCAAACTCATGCGCGCCTATGGCGCCAAGGTGATCCTGACCCCGGCCGCCGAGCGCGGCAGCGGCATGGTCCGGCGCGCCGAGGAACTGGCGAAGAAGCACGGCTGGTTCCTCGCCCGCCAGTTCGAGAACCCGGCCAACCCGGCCTATCACCGCAGCACCACCGCGGCGGAGATCCTGCAGGATTTCGCCGGCCGCCGGCTCGACCATTTCGTCACCGGCTGGGGCACCGGCGGCACCCTCACCGGTGTCGGCGAAGTGCTGCGGGTGGCGCGCCCGGAAGTGCGGGTCACCGCCTGCGAGCCGGCCGGCGCGGCCCTGCTCGGCGGCAACGCCTGGCAGCCGCACAAGATCCAGGGCTGGACCCCGGACTTCGTCCCGGCCGTGCTCAACCGCGACGCCGCCCATGCGGTGCTGCCGGTCGACGAAGTGCTCGCGCGCGACACCGCACGCCGGCTGGCGCTGGAAGAAGGCATCTTCGTCGGCATTTCCGCCGGCGCCACCGCCGCGGCCGCGCTCGAAGTCGCGCGCACCGCCGAGCACGGCGCGGTGATCCTGGCGATGCTGCCCGACACCGGCGAGCGCTACCTCAGCACCTTCCTGTTCGAGGGCATCAACGAAGGCAGCGACGACGAGTGGCTGGCTTCGCTGGGCTGAGAATCGGGACCGCGGGCTCTGAATCGACGGTCTAGCTACCCAATACGTACCAGGCCACCGCCGCCGCCCCGGCGATCAGCAAGGCCCACCACAGCATCCCGGCGTTGCTGTCGCCGGGCCGGACCGTGCCGTCGACGCGGCCGCTCAGGCCGCGCTTGCCGCGCTGCCGTTCGTACTGCAGCACGCGCTGGATCGCGTCCGCATTCGACAGCCCGTGGGTCTTTTCCAACAGTTCGAGCGCGCCGACCCGGTCGCCGCGCATCAGCGCCATCGCCACGTCGGCCGGAAGTTCGGTCCGCCCGGCGCTCCCGGCCCCGGGCGCATCCGCGGCCTGTCCCTGCAGATGCGCGTCGACCCGCGCCAAGGCCTCGTGCAGATCGAGCTTGTAGAGCGCGCGTACGATCTTGACCGCCTCGATCTTGTTGCCGCTGCGCAGCGCCAGCTCGGCCTGCGCCGGGAAGCCGTCCGACGCCGCGGCTTCAGCAGGCGTCGGCGGCGCATGTGCTGCGTTCGGAGACTGCCGCTCGTATCGCTCGACCGCCTCTTTCGCCTGGCGCAGGCCCAGGCCCGGGTTCGCATCGAGCACCCGCTTGATCGCTTCGATCTTGTTGCCGCGGCGCAGCGCCAGCTCGGCCTGCGCGGGGAGGCCCCCGGAAGGCGGTGGGGTTGCCTCGCTGGAGGCGGAGTGCGCGTGCTCGCTTTCGGACGGCTGGCGCTGGTAGTGCTCGACCGCGTCCTTCGCCTGGCGCAGGCCCAGGCCCGGGTTCGCATCGAGCACCAGCTTGATCGCCTCGATCTTGCGGCCGGCGCGCAACAGCGTGGCCGCCTGCGGCGGTATGAAGGGCGTGCGGCGGTCGCTCATCGCGGGCTCCTTGCCGGCTGCGGATCCAGCCAGCCTAACGGGCCAGGGCCGGATCCGTCACGCGCGCTGGCCGCGCCTCAGCGCGACGACCACGCCAGCCTGGCGCCGAAGCCCAGCATCATCGTGCCGATCAGGCCGTCGAGCGCACGCGCCGTCCGCGCGCTGCGCAAGGTCCCGGCCATGCGCGAGGCGGCCATCGCGACCACGCACAGCCACACCGCGCCGATGCTGTAGTGCAGGCCGATCATCAGCATCGAGTCGCGCGCCATGTGCGCGCCCGGGGCGAGGAATTGCGGCAGGAACGCGAGATAGAACATCGCGATCTTCGGATTGAGCGCATTGGTCAGTGCGCCCTGCGCGAACGCACGCCACAACCCGGTCGCGGGGGTAGCCGGTTCCGGCAGCGGCGCGTCGGCGCGCGGCCGCAGCGCCGCGCGCAGCGCCTTCACGCCCAGATACGCCAGGTATGCGGCGCCGAGCATTTTCACCGTCCAGAACGCGCGCTCGGAATACATCAACAACTGGGTCACGCCCAACGCGAACAGCGCAACATGAAACAGCCCGCCGAAGGTGATGCCGGCGACCGCGGCGAACCCGCGGCGCACGCCGCCGAGCGCGTTGCCGATCACCAGGAACGTGTCGGGGCCGGGCATCAGCGTCAGCATCAGCGCGGCGACGGAGAAAGCGCGCCACTGGGTTTCCATGCGTCCGGATCCTGGCAGGTTGAAAGGAACGGTGGGCGCCAACGAAAAACGCCGGCGCGAAGCCGGCGTTTTTCCGATGCGTCGTAGCCGAAGCTTACGCCGCCGACTTCCACTGGCCCAGCGCCGCCAGGCCGTTGGCCTTGGCGCGCTCGTACACGGTCTGCTGGGCCTTGGCGATGTTGCCGACCAGGTCCTGCGACCACAGCTTCAGCGCCGCCGACTGCATGGCGCGGCCGTAGGAGAACGACAGCGGCCACGGGTTCGGGCCCATCTGGTTCATCGCGTTGAGGTGCGCGGTGGCGTCCTCGTCCGACTGGCCGCCCGACAGGAACACGATGCCCGGCAAGGTGGCCGGCACGGTCGACTTCAGGCACTGCAGGGTGGCCGCGGCGACGTCGTCGACGCTGGCGCGGTCGTTCGACAGGGTGCCCGGCAGGACCATCGAGGCCTTCAGGATGGTGCCTTCGAGCACCACGCTCTGCTCGTACAGCGCGCCGAACAGCGAGCGCAGGGTCACTTCGGTGACCTCGAAGCAGGTGTCGATATCGTGGCTGCCGTCCATGATCACTTCCGGCTCGACCATCGGCACCAGGCCCTGCTCCTGGCACAGCGCGGCGTAGCGCGCCAGCGCGTGGCTGTTGGCCTCGATGCAGGTGCCCGACGGGATGTCGTCGCCGATGTTGATGACCGCGCGCCACTTGGCGAAACGGGCGCCGAGCTTGTAGTACTCCTCCAGGCGCGCGCGCAGGCCGTCGAGGCCTTCGGTCACGACTTCGCCGGGGAAGCCGGCCAGCGGCTGCGGGCCCTTGTCGACCTTGATGCCCGGAATCACGCCGTTGTCCATCATGATCTTGGTGAACGGCACGCCGGCCTTGGTCGACTGGCGGATGGTTTCGTCGTACAGGATGGCGCCGGAGATGTAGTCGCCGATCTTCGGCGTGGTGAGCAGCAGCTCGCGGTAGGCGCGGCGATTCTCTTCGGTGTTGTCGATGCCGACGCCGGCGAAACGCTTGGCGATGGTGGCGTTCGACTCGTCGATCGCGATGATGCCCTTGCCCGCGGCGACCATGGCCTGGGCGGTTTCGGCAAGCTGTTCGATGCTCATGGAGATCCTGCGGCAGCGGTGGGAAGCCCGCGATTATAGCCGCTGACGGTGAACCTTGCCCCCTCCCGGGGCCTGTCGAATCAGGCACTTGCGCCCAGTTTCGACCGAAACCGTTTTCAGTGCCGCGCAGTCATCGATGTCACTGCGAAGCGCGGACCCAGCCGCTTTGCCGGCTTCGGCGCCGCTGCGAGCGCCTTGGCTGGGGACCGCATGGGGCTGATTGGAGCGGCATGGAATGAGGTATCACGGTGGTTCTGCCGACCCCATGGCAGGACCGATCCATTGCGTCATCGCTTCGACGCAGTGGCACGGACGCACCACGTCGTTGACACTCATATCGGCACCGTCGAGCATTCCGCCGACATTCGGCGCGCCATGGACGCCGCCCTCTCCGCCCAGCAAGGAAGCCCCATGTCCGATCTCCGCTTTCCCCGCATCCAGGCCGCAGCTCTCGCCTGTGCGATCAGCCTGCTGCCTGCAACCGCCATCGCCCAATCCAGCGACGCCGACCGCGAGTACCGCGAGGCGGTCGCCCATTGCGAATCGCATCCGGCGCCGTCGGTGCGCTACGTCGTGGTCGACGCTGCGAGGATGTGCTCCCTGCCGCGCGCCGAGGGCGGCACGGTGACTTCGGTGCCGATCGGCGCCGAGGTCAAGGTGCAGTGCGCGTACGGCGAGTGGGTGCGGGCGACCTCAGAACGGCCGAACCCGTCGGTCGGCTGGATCCGCGCCGACCTGCTGGGGCCGCGCGCGCCGACCGCGGCCTCGCTGGAACAGGATTACCGCCGCGCCGCCGGCGCCGAACGGCGCACCATCGCCGAACGCGCGATCGCGCTGCGTCCGTTCGCACGCGACAGCCATCAGCTCTTGATCGACGCGCTGCAGGCCGACGGCGACAGCGCCGCGGCGCAGGCCGCGATCCTGCGCCGCGAGCGCATGACCGCGCCCAAAGTCGAACGCCTCGCAGGCGAACCGCGCCTGTTGTTCGGCGTCGATGGCGGTTATTTAATCGCAATCGCGCGCATCGACGGTGCCGGCCGCTACGCCGAGGCCGCGATGCCGGAGAGTACCTATACGGTCTGGCGCGGTTTCCATCTGTACCGCAACGGCGCCGGCGACGGACTGGTACAGATCATCGACCGCGGCGATGCCGTCGGCCTCGGAATGGAAGCGCAGGTGCGCCGCCCGCCGGCGACCGAGCGCGACGATGGCCTGAGCGGCCTGGCCAGCAACGAAAGCCTCGGCGCCGGCGCGGCGCGGGTCGAACCGAACGTGTCGGCCGACGAGCGCCGCGCAGTCGAGCGCGAGCTGCGCAGCGTCCTGATCCGTCAGCGCATGGACCGCGCCGCCATCGACAAGGCGCTGCGTCCTTACGACGAGAAGCAGCGCTTCGGCCTGCGCGTCCACGCGGTCGCATTGGCCGGCGGCCAACGGTTGCTGGTTGCCACCGCCGACGCCGCGGTACGGCCGGAGCGCGCCGAACAGGCCGACACCAGCCTCGATGCGGTGCTGCTGCTGGAAGTCTCGGGCAGGCAACACCGCAATGTCGGCGAGATCGCGCGCGAAACCGCCGGCGACATGATCGAAACCCATTCCTTCCACGACGCCCTCGACCTGGACGGCGACGGCCAGGCCGAGCTGATCTTCCGTCTGCACCAGTACGAAGGTAACGAGTACCAGATCTGGACACGCCGCTCGGAACCGGGCTCGTCAGGGCGGTGGAAACCGGTTTACGCGGGCGGCTATACCGGCGCTTGAGGACTGCGCGCGCCGGTCCTGACGCCGCGCTCCCAGGGTAGGAGCGGCGCAAGCCGCGACCGCGACATCGCACTGATGTCGCGGGTCGCGAGGTCTAGGCCGCGGCTCGCGGCCGAAGAGGTTTCCGCAGGGCGTCGCCCCCATCCCCGCCGGAATCGGGACTCGACATTCGAGCCGCCGGTTGGCTCAGAGCTCGCCCAGGCCCTCGGCGCAACCGCCCTCGCCCACCTGCAACAGGCGCAGAGTGTTGGTCGCGCCGTGCTGTTCCATGGTGTCGCCGCTGGTGAAGATCACCCTCTCGCCCTGGCCCAGCTTGCCGGCATCGAACAATTGCTTGACGACGTTGCGCGCGGCGTCGCGCGAGGCCAGGCCTCGGCTATCGAAGTCGATCGGGTAGACGTCGCGCATCATCGACATGCGCCGGCGCGCGCCGCCGTGGCGTGAGAACGCGTAAATCGGCGCATTCGAGCGGAAACGCGACAGGAAACGCACGGTGCCGCCGGACTCGGTCATGGCGACGATGGCGCGCACGCCGATGTGCTCGGACAGGAACATCGCCGCCATCGCGATGGCCTGGTCGGCGCGTTCCAGGTTGCGCGGCGCAGCCTCGAAATCGGTGTCGTGGTCGAACTGGCGCTCGGCGCCGAGGCAGATGCGCGACATCGCCTCCACCGCTTTGACCGGATAGCGGCCGGCCGCGGATTCCTGCGACAGCATCACCGCATCGGTGCCGTCGATCACCGCGTTGGCGACGTCGAGCACCTCGGCGCGGGTCGGGATCGGGTTGTCGACCATCGACTGCATCATCTGGGTGGCGGTGATGACCACGCGGTTGCGCGCCAACGACTCGCGGATGATCTTCTTCTGCAGGCCGGGCAGTTCGGCGTCGCCGATCTCCACACCGAGGTCGCCGCGCGCGACCATGACCACGTCGCTGGCGTCGACGATTTCGGTCAGGTTTTCGATCGCTTCGGCGCGCTCGATCTTCGACACCAGCGCGGCGTCGCTGCCGGCGGCGCGGGCGATGCGGCGGGCCTCGTGCATGTCCTCGGCGTTGCGGCAGAACGACACGGCGATGAAATCGGCGCCGAGCTCGGCGGCGACCAGGATCAGCTCCTTGTCGCGCTCGGTCAGCGCGCCCAGCGACAGACCGCCGCCGAGCTTGTTCAGGCCCTTTCGGTCCGACAGCGCGCCGTCGTTGAGCACGGTGGTGATGATGCGTTCGCCGTCGACCGCGCCGACGCGCAGTTGCAGCAGGCCGTCGTCGAGCAGCAGCACGTCGCCGGGGGCGACGTCGTTGGGCAGGCCGAGGTAGCTCACGCCGACCTCGCGCAGATTGCCCGGAGGCGCGCTCGCGCTGGCCAGCAGGTCGAAGCGGTCGCCGGCCTTGAGCAGGACCCGGCCTTCGGCGAAACGCTCGATTCGGATCTTCGGCCCGGGCAAGTCGGCGAGAATGCCGACCTCCACGCCGACCCGCAGCGCGGCTTCGCGCACGGCCTGGGCGCGCGCGACCTGCGAGGACGGATCGCCGTGCGAGAAATTCAGGCGGACGACGTCGACGCCGGCATTGAGCAAGGCGTCGAGCACGCCCGGCGGATCGGTGGCCGGGCCGAGGGTGGCGAGAATCTTGGTGCGTCGCGGGCTTGAGGACATGGCAGGCTCTCTTGGCTGTCGGCCAAACTAGCACAGCTTCGGCGACGGTCGAACCCACTGCGAGCGGGCACATTCGTCGCGTACACGCGATTGGAAAAAATCGCCCGGATTTGCGCATCCGAAGCGCCGGCGCTGTGCGCTGCCGTATGCCGAGCGGCCCGGCGAACGCACGCCGCGGCGGCGACACGGCCCCGGTGTTCGACCGACTCAGCTCGTGCCCGCGGGCCGATGCGGCCGTAGATCAGCTGGCGCAGCCGGTGGGTCGAGCCCAGCCGGCGGAGCCCGGGCAGCGAGTGCGATCGGCCGAAACGCGGCTTACTGGATCGCATCGCCGTAACCGCAGCCGACGGTCACCCAGCCCGGCGCATACGACACATCAACCAACACCCGCACGGTCTTCTCGCCGGGCAGCACCTTGCGATAGTCCAACCCCAGCCATAAGTCTCGACCATCGCCGCCAGGTCGGGACGCGGGCGCATGCCGCCGATCCGCTTGGCCAAGGCCTCGCCGATCTTCAACTCCTGCCCCGCCGGCACCTTGTAGGCCAGGTGCATTTCCTGCCGGCTCGGGTAATTGACGTAGCTCGACTGCTCGCCCCAGGCCGACAGCGGCTGCGCACTCTTCCACAGCATCAAGGCGGCGGCACCGCCATCATCGCTCTGCGCCAGGCCCTCGACCTGCCCGGCATTGATCTCGTCGCCGAACGCCTCGACCTGCTCCAGGGCGAGCTTGCACTCGACGAAATCCGCCACCCGCTTGGCGGTGGCGTCCTGCGCCGAGGCCAAGGCGGGCGCCAGCGCCACGGCCAAGGCGGCGACAGACAGGATCTTGTTGCAGTAGTTGGACATGGGTTCCTCTGGGAATTTCGGTTGCGGATCGTCTATCCGCTGGTCATGACGAAGCGGGGGTGAGAATCCAGTACGGCTGTGACAGCTCCCCCTGATTGCCTGGGCATCGTTAGGTGCGACCGAGAAGCCGCTTGCAGCGGTCCAGGGGGGCCGAGGCCTTGATCGCCATCGAAATATCTCGGGCCGAGTTCGCATGCCAACCCCACGACCGCCGACCCAGAACAACCTCTAGGCCCAACCGATCGGCTGATGCACAAGGAAGAGGTCATCAATACTTTCGTTTGCTCCCGCGCGATGACGATTGCAATAAAACACATATACCCGGCTGCCCCAGTAGCCAGTCCTCATCGCAAACAACGAGACGCTTGCACTTTAGAGTTGTCCTGACGAGAATCTGGTACGGCCATGGAACCCGGCCCCTATCGATCTATTGCGTTGCCATGGAGGGAGGGCGCCACCCATCTGCATCACCCCACATTTATTCGTATCTCCGTCGTGCCCCATCTTGGGCCTGACGGGCCAGCTAGTCGTGCAAGCGACTTTTACCAAGGACCAGGTATGCCTTCGAGACCTCACGAACCGCCTTCACACATAAGCTCAGCAAGAGGGCTGCTCCAGATTGCCTGCTCGACCATGAGCCGTAGTTTGTTAGCCGCTGCAATGTGTTACTCGCTCAGCGCTGGAGTGTCTGCGCAGGAAAGCGGCAATAAATGGAAGATCTCCAATCCGGCTGGGCAATCGACCGAGTACAACACTCAACAGGAAGCGGTAGAGGCGATCTGGGAGCTTCCTGCGCCTTCGCCGGAAACAGAAGGCGCCTATCAGTTCGTCGAGCAAATAAAGAGCACGAAGATAGATGAGGAAGGCAATGTCCTCATAACGTACTGGATGGGCAAGGAGCAACCAGCTGATCCCGACTGGAAATATGGCACCGTGTATGGCAGCGGCTTTGTTGCGGAAGCGGACGCGGCCGCGAAGATCAAGCAGACCCTGGACGGGATGAATGCTGCCTGCGCGCCTTCTGCCGTCGCCGAACCGCTCGGCGACTGGCAGGTGTCGCAGCCAGGCTACGAAGGGCGGATGGAGAAGAGAAGCTACTCTCAGCTCGCCAAAGTCGGAAAGAACACGCCAGATTCCCCGTGTACCCTGCACGACTTCGGCCCCACCAACATCGGCCGAACCAGGCGAATCGAGTGTCCGAATGGGCATACGCAATGGAGTGACGAGTACAACGCCTGCGTAAATACCGAAATCACCGCAACTCTCGCTGGCAAAGTCAATTCGTGCGAAGGAACGGCGGGCCAAGCTAGCGGCCTAGTCGGGAACCCCTGCGATGTAAAGACAGGCGAGAAGTTCGAAACTCAGCAGGACTTCGATCTGGGATGGATTGCGTTCCGCCGCTTCTATCATTCGGGCTCTACGACCAGCAACGGTGGCTTTGGGCCAGGATGGACACACTCGCTATCTACTCGCCTGGCGATTGACGGCACCAGCATCGGCCTGATCGATAGCAGCGGTTACCAACGGCGGTTTCGTCAGGAAGGGGCAGCCTATCTGGCAACAGACGACAGTGGCGATCGTCTTGTCGCCAATGGCTCCGGCTGGATGCTTTACGGCAATGGCAGCGTGCTGACCTTCGATGCTGAAGGGCGCGCTCTACAGCTCTTGCTCGATAGCGGAATTTCGCTGTCTTACTCTTACGATAATTACGGTCGTATCGAGCGCGTCACTCATACGAGTGGACGATCCCTCGAACTGCACTACGAAAGCTCCGCGATCGACTCTCCGATCAGCTCGATCTCGTCGGAAGGCACGACGCTTGTCAGTTATACGTACCTTTACGAGTTTCCAAACTTTCCAACGGTCGGCCTGATAGAAACGGCAACCTACGCAGATGGGAAGTTACGAAAATACCATTATGAAGACACTCGTTTCACCAAGCATCTGACGGGTGTTAGCACCGAGGACAATGCGCGGTTCAGTACGTTCTCGTATGACGGACAAGGTCGAGTTATATCCAGCGTTCATGCCGGAGGCGCGGATGGCGTCAGCCTCGCTTATACCTCGGCCGGCGGAGCGGTAGTTACCGGAGCGCTCGGCCAGCAAGAGGATTATGGCCTGACCTCAGGCTCTGGTGCCCTGCCCCGCAAGGTCTCTGGTTTCACCGACAGCCGCGGTTCGGTGACGCAGACATACGCCAATACCGCTACCGACTTCCGCCGCCGCCTCGACACCGTGACCGACCGCAACGGCATCCAGACCAAGCACACGTACGCCGAAGCCAACGACCCGGTCACCGGGCAGTTGGCGCGCACGCATACGGTCAAGGAAGCGGTCGGCCTGGCGCAGGAGCGCAGCAGCCTCGAACGCCGCGACGTGGCCAGCAACCGCACCGTGCTGACCCAGGTCGGCAACCGCGAGACCCGCATCGTACGCAACGCGCGCCTGCAGCCGGTCACGGTCACCGTGCGCGACACGGTCAGCGACCAGACCCGCACGACGACCTACGCCTATTGCGAGGCCGCCGACGTGGCGGCCAGCAACAGCACCTGCCCGATCCTGGGCCTGGTCAAGTCGGTCGACGGCCCGCGCACCGACGTCAACGACGTCACGACGTTCCAGTATTACGGCAGCGACGACAGCACTTGCGCGACCCAGCCGGCGCTGTGCACCTACCGCAAGGGCGATCTGCGCAAGGTCGTCGACGCGCTGGGCCGCAGCACCGAAACCTTCGGTTACGACCCGCAAGGCCGGCCGCTGTCGGTCGTCGACGCCAACGGCATCGTCACCGACTACGAGTACCACCCGCGCGGTTGGCTGACCGCGACCAAGGTCCGCGGCGCCGACAACAGCGTCGAGACCGACGACCGCATCACCCGGGTCGAGTACTGGCCGACCGGCCTGGTCAAGCGCATCACCCCGCCGGGTGGCGCCTACATCACCTACACCTACGACACCGCCCAGCGCCTGACCAGCGTGGCCGACAAGGCCGGCAACAAGATCCAGTACACCCTCGACCTGGCCGGCAACCGCAAGCAGGAAGACACCCAGACCGCGACCGGCACCTTGAAGCGCACCCTGTCGCGCGTGTTCAACACCCTTGGGCAGTTGCAGACCGCCAAGGACTCGTCGGCGCACGCGACCACCTTCAGCTACGACACCGACGGCAACCCGGACCTGACCACCGACGCCCTCAACCGCGTCACCAACCAGGACCACGACCCCCTCAATCGCCTCAGCCGCACCCTGCAGGACGTCGGCGGCCTCGCGGTCGAGACCAAGCTGGAATACAACGCGCTCGATCAAGTCACCAAGGTCACCGATCCGAAGGGGCTCAACACGACCTACGGCTATAACGGCTTCGGCGATCAGGTCCAGTTGACGAGCCCGGACACCGGCGTCACCACCTACGGCTACAACAGCGCCGGCCTGCTCGCGAGCAAGCAGGACGCCAACGACGCCCAGGCGCATACCTACACCTACGACGCCTTGAACCGGCCGAAGACGGTGTCCTACGGCGGTGGCGCGAACGATGTCGAGTACGACTACGACACGGTCAACTCGGTCTGCGCCGCCGGCGAGACCTTCGCCCTCGGACGCGTCACCGCGATGCGCACTGACGGCACCGAGCTGAAGTACTGCTACGACCGCTGGGGCCAGCTCGTGCGCAAGGTGCAGACGGTCGGCACGCGCAGCTTCACCCTGCGCTATGCCTACACCAGCTCGGGCCAGGTGCGCACCATCACCTACCCGGACAACGCCATCGTCGACTACGTCCGCAACACCCTGGACCAGGTCACCGAGGTCGGCATCAAGCCGGCCGGCGGCGTGCGCACGGTGCTGCTCAACAATGCGGCTTACGAACCGTTCGGCCCGGCCACCGGCTGGACCTACGGCAACGGCCGCAGCCTGGCCCGCACCTACGACCAGGACTACCGCGCCAAGACGATTCTCGACAGCGCCAGCGGCGGCCTGTCGCTGTCGTACGGCTACAACGAAGTCGGCGAGCTGACCCAGCTCAAGGACGGTCTGCAAAGCGCGGCCCTGGCCCAGTACGACTACGACACCCTGGGCCGGCTGAAGATCACCCGCGACGGCCCGACTGGCACGCCGCTGGAGACCTACGGCTACGACGCCACCGGCAACCGCAGCAGCCTGCTGCACGGCGGCATCACCACCAACTACACCTACCCGACCACCAGCCATCGCCTGAGCAACGTCGGCGGCGTCAGCCGCGGCTTTGATGCGGTCGGCAACACCACCAGCATCGGCGGCACCGCCAGGGAGTTCGTCTATAACGCCAACGACCGCATGAGCCAGGTCAAGCAAGCCGGCGTGGTGAAGGCCAGCTACCGCTACAACGCCAAGGGCGAGCGGGTCTCACGCGCCGACAACGCCACGGGCGCGATCACCGGCTACACGCTGTACGACGAGGCCGGCCATTGGCTGGGCGACTACGACGCCAACGGCGCGACCAAGCAGCAGGCGATCTGGCTGGGCGATGCACCGGTCGGTCTGGTCGTCGGCGCCGGCGTCGCGCAGACCCTGCGTTACGTGCAGCCCGACCACCTGGGCACCCCGCGTGCGGTGATCGACCCGAGCCGCAACCTCGCGGTCTGGACTTGGGACGCCAAGGGCGAAGCCTTCGGCAACAACCCGCCGAACCAGGACCCCGATCAGGACGGCACCGCATTCGTGTTCGATATGCGGTTCCCGGGGCAACGGTACGACGCCGCTACGGGGCTGAATTACAACTACTTCCGGGATTACGATGCGGGAACCGGGCGGTATGTGCAGAGTGATCCCATAGGAATAACAGGCGGCATCAATACTTATGCTTATGTCACTGGGGATCCGATTAGCAACAGCGACAGCACGGGGCAAATATTAGATACAGCCATCGATGTTGTCTCGATTGGTTACGATCTGTTTCGGATTGGTAACGACAATATTGCCGGAGGCACCTGCGAGAAGTTAGGAGAGAATCTTACAGCTCTGGGATTGGATGTTTTGGGGGCGGTAATACCAGTCGCCACAGGGCTTGGAGCCGCGAGCAGAGCAGCAAATCATGCCGCCAACATTACCAAAGCAGGGGCAGATCTAGCAAAGGCCATACCCACACCGCCCAATAGAATTTACTCATCCCACGAACTTGTTCGACGCGCGAATGAACCAGGTCCATTTCACAACTTCCCCGAATCCTTCAACAAAGAAATATTTCAAAACGGAACGAGAAAACTGACTCCAGACTACTGGCGCACCGCGAAACCGAACATGAGCAACGACTCGATCATGTATTCGCTCCCTGGAAAAGTTAACGGACATTCCGGCGTATTTGAGATCGCTGTCCGCCCTTCCACAACAGGAAATACGGAACTAATCATGCATCGCTTCTTCAGACCAAATCCGACATCGAAGCCATGATCACGAGCTATCCATTTCCACTATATTGCGAACCGAAGATATTAAGCGAGTTGGTGCCGAGCAATATCAAACACTTCTACTACCCCGGCGCCGTCGAATCAGGAGGGCATGATGGATTAACTGTAAGAGTCAATCCGAACAAAGGCGACGCCTGGATCGGAACGTTCGCATCGGGAAAGTTCGGGCCAAAAACAGTTTCCGGGATATTCTCAACCCCTGACCCGGCCAGACTTTGCGTAGTCTCAGAAGGGCAGGCCTATATTGTCGATGTGACCTCCCCCACAGTTTATGAGACTCTTCCACTCATCCCAATAATTGCCGTGAGAGACTCAGAAAAACACCAGTTATTGATTTTCGCCAATCACACTGAACTTTTGGCGATCGGAAGCAATGGTATTGCATGGAGGACCGAGAGGCTTTCTTGGGACGGATTGAAGCTCACCCAAATTACTGACGACGTCATTTGTGGAACATTCTTGGATATACAAACTGAGTCCGAGCAAAGCTTTACTGTGGATTTAGCGACAGGTGCGCACCTCGGAGGAGCATCATTGCCGTTTTAACCTCGACGAAGCTAAGTAGAGGGGGGGGGCTTCCTTATATAATTAAGCCCCCTCCACCCTGCTTCTCTCCAGCGAGAGAGGCAGATTTCCTGTTCTACTGCAAGCATCACGAGGCGGCCAAGGCAATGCAACTCGCATTTCGCCAACGACTGACTGCTGCGAATATCGTTGCAACTGCTAGAAAAACCGGGTCAGAGCACCTTTCCGTCTAGCCCCTGTCGGAAGCCACTCTGACCTGGTTCGCAGGATCACCCGCGACGACCCAGCAACACGCCGGTCGAGACCTACAGCTACGACGCCACCGGCAACCGCAACAGCTTGCTGCATGGCGGCATCACCACCAGCTACACCTACCCGGGCACCAGTCACCGCCTGAGCAATGTCGGCGGCGTCAGCCGCGGTTACGACGCGGTCGGCAATACGACCAGCATCGGCGGCACGGCGAGGGAGTTCGTCTACAACGCCAACGACCGCATGAGCCAGGTCAAACAGGCCGGCGTGGTGAAAGCCAGCTACCGCTACAACGCCAAGGGCGAGCGGGTCTCGCGGGCCGACAACGCCACCGGCGCGATCACCGGCTACACGCTGTACGACGAGGCCGGCCACTGGCTGGGCGACTACGACGCCAACGGCGCGACCAAGCAGCAGGCCATCTGGCTGGGCGACGCCCCGGTCGGCTTGGTCGTCGGCGCCGGCGTCGCCCAGACCCTGCGTTACGTGCAACCCGACCACCTGGGCACCCCGCGCGCGGTGATCGACCCGAGCCGCAACCTCGCGGTCTGGACCTGGGACGCCAAGGGCGAAGCCTTCGGCAACAACCCGCCGAACCAGGACCCCGACCAGGACGGCACCGCGTTCGTGTTCGATATGCGGTTTCCGGGGCAGCGGTATGACGCGGCCACGGGGCTGAATTACAACTACTTCCGGGATTACGATGCGGCTACTGGCCGGTATGTGCAGAGTGATCCGATTGGGCTTGATGGCGGCATCAGCCTTTATGCGCACACCGAAAACATGCCTTTACTGAATTCGGACGCTTTTGGTTTAGCCACCTACATAATTACCACGCACGATAAAGTCGCAGGAATTAAATTCGGAAGCCATTCAGCATTGTTTATCGAGAGGCCAGGCCAAAAGCCCTTTCTATATGATCCGGCCGTTCTTACCGGCAAAATACCAACACCCGAGGAGACGGCGGCGTATTTGAAGGCGAGGACGACGGAGCAGTGCTTAAAGATTATATTTCTTACCATACAAAACTAGGAAGCAAAATCAGGGTTACACGCCTCAATACAACGCTAGAGCAGGAAAATAAATTCAAAAATAATGCACTAGATCAAGGAGACCCGAGAGGGTTCAGTTGTGCGCGAACAGTATCAACTGCTATCTCTGGATATTGTAAAATGACCACGACACGCTTCCCCGGAGTACTTCACGACAAGGCCAAGGAGGCCAGAAAAGAATGTCCGACGAAGCCAAAATGAATCAGAAAATTATCCCTCCACTTCTGGCATGGGTGCTAATACTAGCTGTATGGCCATCACCGCCGAGCCAGGAGGTATTTCGATCGTTCGTAAAACTTGAGGACATGAGGCTGCCCTATGCAATCAGCTTCTTTTTGAGCCTCCCAGCCATAATATTATTCTTTAAATATACCAAGACATGGCACCCCATCTGGATTTTCTCAAGCTCGATTCTTCTTTCACAAATCGCATCAACTGCATCGCTTACCCTAGCCAATTTCTTCATCCCAAGCGGCCTGGAGCGCGCACGAAAAGCAATAGCACAGACGGGCGTAGTCGACATATTGATTGACGACTTCGTCGTCTCCTTAGTTATCGGCTCATGGCTCTCCGGAGCGGTAATTGCTGCGATTATAATAGTGACAGGGCGCCCCTCGCCCACACAGCTAAAAGCTCAAAAGTAGCTTTTCACGAGCGTCCATAAATGGCCCCAGTCGGGGCCATTTTTTTCAACCAATTCAAGTTGCAGCTAGCCAACACGTAAGCATGCACGTACTTGTCAACACATTTAATTAGTTAAGTAAAGGCGCCAGGTTATAATAGTGGGTTTCATTACACGAAATAAAAAGCAAAGATGTGACCTTCCGTGACTACCTGAATACGCGACAGACCTCACGGATTAGCAACGCCCTCACGCGCCCTTTACGCATTCGCTGCCCGAGCTGCGCCATCTTAGGGATCCGGGGGCGATCTAGCCGAGTGCGTCGTCATGGTCATGAAGCCGATTCCGAAGTACGTCCGCCGCGTGGCGGACGCGAACCTGAGCTATTGGGTCCTGAATTATCCGTCGGCGCCGTTCCACCGGCCCGGCCTCACCTTCCGCGATTACGGCCCTGCGCTGTACCTGGGCATGATGACCTTCGAAGAGCACCCCGAGCGCTTCTTCGACGATCCGCGCTCGGATCTGCGTGGTCGCTACGAGGCGCTGAAGGGAGACTCGCCGCTCGCCTGGCCCGAAGCCCGCAAAGTGGCATGGGCCGCATGGGAACGCGCGCATGCGCAGGCCCTGGCCTGCCAGACCGGACCGATCGAATCGCTGCGTCTTTGCGCTCACGCGTAACGCACTGCATTCGGACACGGCATCGGGATACTGGTCTGTACGACTCTTGGCCGAATGTAGAAGAACGGTTATCTCGTTCGCTGCATCGGCCATCCAACTCAAGCGACGAGCTGGACACTGATCGGCACCGACGGCACCCGCTAAAGAAAAAAGCACCTGGACGCGAGTCCAGGTGCTTCTCTTATTTGGTGGGCCGTGAAGGATTCGAACCTTCGACCAAAAGATTAAAAGTCTTCTGCTCTACCGACTGAGCTAACGGCCCGAAGCGGTCGCTGCGGTCCCGGCGCTGCGCCGGGCCGGTGATTCTAACAAAACCTGCGGGGCGCAGTCAGGCCCCCTGTGGCCCGGGCCGTTCAGACGTAGCGGGTCGGGTCGGCCACGCCGGCGGCGCTGAAGCCCTCGGCGCGCAGGCGGCAGGCGTCGCAATGGCCGCAGGCGCGGCCGCCAGCGTCGGCCTGGTAGCAGGAGACGGTCTCGGCGAAGTCCACGCCCAGGCGCAGGCCCTCGCGGACGATGTCGGCCTTGCTCATGAACTGCAGCGGCGCCTGCACGCGCAGGCCGGCGCCCTCGACCCCGGCCTTTGTCGCCAGGTTGGCCAGGCGCTCGAAGGCCTCGACGAACTCGGGGCGGCAGTCCGGGTAGCCGGAGTAGTCGACGGCGTTGACGCCGCAGAAGATGTCGTTGGCGCCGAGCACTTCGGCCCAGCCCAGGGCGATCGACAGCATGATGGTGTTGCGCGCCGGCACGTAGGTGACCGGGATGTCGTCCTTGAGCGCGGCCTCGCCGATGGCGTGGCCGTCGTTGTCGAGCGGCACCGAGATGGTCTCGTCGGTCAGGGCCGAGCCGCCGATGCTGCGCAAATCCACGTTGACGGTCTTGTGGGCGACCGCGCCGAGCGAATGGGCGACGCGGGCCGCCGCGTCGAGCTCGGAGGTGTGGCGCTGGCCGTAGCGCACGCTGAGCGCGTGCACGGCGAAGCCCTGCTCGCGCGCGATGGCGATGACGACGGCGGAGTCCATGCCACCGGAAACGAGGACGACGGCTTTTTTCATGATGTGGGTCGGCGATGGGAAATTGAGGGACTCGGGACTCGGGACTCGGGACTCGGGACTCGGGACTCGGGACTCGGGACTCGGGACTCGGGACTCGGGACTCGGGACTCGGGACTCGGGAAAAGGCTAAACGATGGAGACGATGGTTGGGCCGCCATCGCCGCGCAGGCGGGATCCAGAGGTTTCACCGCGGCATGGCTCTGAAGTCTCTGGATTCCCGCCTGCGCGGGAATGACGAGCAAGAGCAGAGCCACCAACGAGAGCCGAAGACCTTATCGGGGCTTCCAGCCCGGGGCTAGGGTTGGTCACGCACTCGAGTCCCGAGTCCCGAGTCCCGAGTCCCGAAACCCGAAACCCGAACCCCGAACCCCGAACCCCGAACCAACCCTCTCACCGCCCCGGCTCGTCGTTCCAGAGAATCTTGTGCAGTTGCAGTTGGAAGCGTACCTGCAGGCGGTCGGCGACGATCCAGTCGGCCAGATCGCTCGGCCTGAGCTGGGTGAAGCTCGGCGAGAACAGCACGTCGCAGATCTCGCTCAGGCGATGCTCGGCGACGACGCCCTTGGCCCACTCGTAGTCCTCGCGGCTGCAGATCACGAACTTGATCTGGTCGCGCGCGGTGAGCAGCGGCAGGTTGCTCCACAGGTTGCGGTGGGCTTCCTCGGAATCGGGGGTCTTGATGTCGAGCACGCGCGAGACGCGCGGGTCGACCGGGCCGATGTCGATCGCGCCGGAGGTCTCCAGCGAGACTTCATAGCCGGCGTCGCAGAGTTTCTGCAGCAGGGCGATGCAGCGCTTCTGCGCCAGCGGCTCGCCGCCGGTGACGCAGACGTGGCGGGCGCCGTGCTTGGCGACCTCGGCCAGGATGGCGTCGAACTCCCACCATTCGCCGCCGTGGAAGGCATAGGCGGTATCGCAGTACTGACAGCGCAGGGGACAGCCGGTCAGGCGCACGAACACGGTCGGCCAGCCGATGCTGTTCGACTCGCCTTGCAGCGACAGGAAGATTTCGGTCAGCCGCAGGCGTTCGGACGACGCTGCGGCCGTCTCGGTGGCAACGGCGTTCATCGGATATCGGTCAGTTGCGCAGCCGGCTCAGCTGGATCGCATTGAGGCGATCGGAAGCCGTGCGGGCGGCGTCGGTGCCGGGATAGCGGGTGGCGACGTCGGCGAGCGTGCGCTCGGCGGCGTCGACCTGTTTGAGGCCGAACTGGGCCAGACCGACCTTGAGCAGCGCGCCGGCGGCCTTGTCGTGGGTCGGATAGCGGTCGAGCAGGGTCTGGAATTCTTCCTGAGCGAGCTGGTAGTTCTGGGTGACGTAATAGCTTTCGCCGAGCCAGTACAGCGCATTGGGCGCGTAGGCCCCGCTCGGGTAGTTGGCCAGGAAGGCCTGGAACAGGCGCGCCGACTCGACGTACTGGCCGGCCTTGAGCGCACTGAAGGCGGTGTCGTAGGCGCTGCGCTCGTCGCCGCTCTGGGCGAGCAAACCGGCATCGCCGTGCACCGTGGGCGCGGTGTCCCTGACCGCCGCCGAAGGCGACGGTGCCGGGGGGGCCTGCGGTGCGGCGGCCGGAGCCGACGGCGCCACACCGCCTTCGAGGCGGTTGAGGCGGTTGTCGGTGTCCAGGTACTGCGCCTTGCTGGTGTCCTGCAGCTGGCGCGTGGTCTGCTGCAGTTCCTCGACCTGGGCGCGCAGGGCCTGCAGCTCGGTCTTGAGCTGGGTCACCTGATTGAGCAAGTCGAGGTTGGCCTGGTTGTCCGAGGCGCGCTGCTCGAGAACCGCGACGCGGTCGGCGAGGCTGGCGCGCTGGGCGAACGCGGGCGTGGCGGCCAGGCAGGCCGCCGCGATCGCCAAGGCTAGTGCGAACTTACGCATCGCTGAGATCAACCTTCGTGGTTCGTTCGGTCGGTGGACGGCGCCGATGCCCCGGCGCCGCCCTGCGCGACACCGCGATTACTTGGCGGTGTAGACGATTTCGACGCGACGGTTCTTGGCCCAGCAGTCTTCGTTCGACTCGGTGCAGACCGGGCGCTCTTCGCCGTAGGAGGTCACGGTGATCTGGCTGCCCGAACCGCCGTTGGCCTGGACCGCCGAGGACACCGCGTTGCCGCGGCGCTCGCCGAGGCCGAGGTTGTACTCGCGGCTGCCGCGCTCGTCGGCATTGCCTTCGAGGGTCATGCGCGAGGACGGACGGTCGCGCAGGTACTTGGCGTGGCAACCGACGATGGCCTGGAATTCCGGCTTCAGCGAGTCCTGGTCGAGATCGAAGTAGACCACGCGCTGGCGCAGGCAGGCATCGGTGTCGAGATCGTTCGGGCCGTAGGCGCCCGAGGCGACCGGACCGCTGTCGGTCGGGGTGCTGGTGGACGGGCCGGTGCCGGAATCGGTCGGCGGGACTTCCTTGACCTTCTTCGAGCAGGCGACGGCTGCGGTACACAGCACGGCGGCGAGCAGGATGCGGGCGGTGTTGTTCATGGGTATTCCTCGTCAGTTGTAACGTGGGGCAGGAGTCGTTCGGGGGGTGTGGCGCGTCCGCGCGCAGGGAAACGCCCGGCCGCTCATCGCGGCAGGCGGTAGGGTCCCCAGGCCGGTTCGCGCACGTCGCCGTCGGCGAGCACCAGGCGCTGGCGCACCCGGGCATCGGCTGAAACGGCATAGAGCACGCCACGGCGTCCTTCGCGCGCAGCATAAATGATCATGGAGGCATTCGGGGCAAAGCTCGGCGACTCGTCCAGCGAACCCGGCGACAGGGTGCTCCAGCGCGGCGAGCCCAGGCTGCTGTCCATCATCGCGATCCGGTAGGTATTGCCGGCGCCCTGCGCGGTGGCGATCTTCTTGCCGTCGAAGGCGACGCTGGCGCTGGCGTTGTAGCTGCCCTGGAAGGTGACGCGGGTAGCGCCGCCGCCGCTGGCCGAGACCTGGTAGATCTGCGGCTTGCCGCCGCGGTCGGAGGTGAAATAGATCTTGCTGCCGTCGGCGGCCCAGGTCGGCTCGGTGTCGATGCCGAAGTGGTTGGTGAGCTGGGTCAGCGCCTTGCTGCCGAGGTCCATCACGTAGATCTCGGGGTTGCCGCTGCGCGACAGGGTCAGGGCGAGACGGCGGCCGTCCGGCGAGAACGCCGGGGCGCCGTTGATGCCGCGGAACTTGGCGATCAGTTCGCGGCTGCCGGTGCCGATGTTCTGGATGTAGATCGAGGAGTTGCCGCCCTCGAAGCTGACGTAGGCCAGGCGCGCGCCGTCCGGGCTCCACGACGGCGACAGCAGCGGCTCGGGCGAACGCACCACGGTCTGCGGGTTGTAGCCGTCGGAGTCGGCGACCATCAGCGCGTAATTGCTGCCGCGGCCGACGCCGGTGGCGGTGACGTAAGCGATGCGGGTGAAGAACGCGCCGCGCACGCCGGTGATCTTTTCGTAGACCGCATCGGCGATTTGATGGGCCACGTCGCGCATCGCGTTGGCGCGTGCGGTCAGGGCGAAACCGAGCAGGCGCTGCTGCTTGGCCACGTCGAACAGCTCGTACTCGACCCGGTAGCTGCCGGCGCCGGCATCGACCACGCGGCCGACCACGATGTAGTCCTGGTTGAGCGCGCGCCAATCCGGGTAGCTGATCTCGCTGCCCTTGGTCGGCTTGGCCGCCATCTGCTCGACCGGCAGGCCGCGGAACTGGCCGGACCGGTTGAGGTCGTTGCGGACGACTTCGGCCACGTCGGTCTGCGGCGCCGCGGCGCCGCCCTGGTAGGGCATCGGCACCACCGCGATCGGCAGGGCCGAGGCGTTGCCGCCGACGATGTCGATCTCCAACCCTTGCTGTTGGGCTGCGGCGGCGAAGGGAAGCAGGAGAGCCAGCAGCGAGGCCAGCCAGCGCAGGGGTCGTTTCATCGGCACTCCGTGATCGGTCGACGCGGTTTGTTCAGGTTCGGCATTGTTAACGCTCGAGGGTGAACGTGGGCTCAAAAGCGGGGGTCAATTTGCGTTTCGGGCTTGCCGAATCGGCCCAACGGTCGCGATCGGCGCCCATTGCGGCCCTTTCGCCCCCGTTGCGGACATGAATCGGGGGCCTCGGCGGACCGGACGGCCCATGGCCCGGCTCCGCCCGCGCCGCAGGCTCAGCGCTGGCGCAGCCGGTTCCACCAGCGCCGGGGCTTGGACACCACCGGGTCCTCGTCCTGGACCCGGAAGCTGAGCTGGATCTGCGGCCGGAACACCTGTTGGTAGCCCTGGTAAGGCAGCGGCGAGGCCTGGCGCGCGGCGGCGAGCAGGGACAGCCGCCCGCCCTCGTCCAGGCCGCAGGGCTCGATCACCTGCACCGACAGCACCCGCCCGCCCGGCGCTTGGCGCAGGTCGATGCTGCAACTGGCGTCGGCCGGCGTGGTGGCCGGCGGCGCCCATTGCTCGTCGATGGCGGTACGCAAGACTTCGGCATAGCGCTGCTGGTTCTGCGCGACCCGGTCCGACTGGGCCAGCCCGGCCGCAGACCACGCGCACAGCGCGAAGCCGGCGAACAGGCTCAGGCGCAGCGGCACCGCCCTCGCCCCGCCCACTCAGCGGTCCTGGGCTTTGAAGTTGAGATTGAGATTGCGCTGGAACACCGACTCGAAGCCCGCATACGGCAAGGGCTGGGCCTTGAGCACGGCGGCTTCGATCGAACGCCGGCCCTGCTCGTCGTAAGAGCACGGCTCGACCACCTCGACCGCGAGCACGTTGCCGCCGGGCGACTGGCGGATGTTCAAGCGGCAACCGGCGCCGAGCGGCACGCTGTCGGGGCGCGTCCACTTCTCGACGATCGCGGCCTGCAGGGCGGCGGCGTACTTGGCCGCCAGGCCGGCGTCGACACCCTGGTTGCCGGTGGTCGCCGGCGCGGTGGCGGCGGCGTTCTGGCTGGCCTTGGCCGCACGCGCGTCGGCGATCTGCTGCAGCTTCTGCTCGCTCAGGCTCTGCTCGCGCTGCAGCCTGGCGCGCTCGGCGCGGATCTTCTCCAACTGCTTGTCGCGTTCGAGTTGCTCGGCGGCCAGGCGCTTTTGCTGCTGCGCCTCTTCCTGGCGCTGCTGCTCGGTCAGGTCGACCTGTTCCTGGCGCGCCTTGGCTTCCTGGACCTTCTGCTCTTCGGCGCGGTTCGGCGTGGGCGTGTCGACCACCTGTTCCTGGGTGGTCGTGTCCGGCACCGGGATGAAGTCTTGCGGCGATTGCTGCTGCGGTGCGGTCGCGTCCTGCGGCTTGGGTTCGGGGATGGGCTGCGGCAAGGGCGCGGCGTCCTCCGGCTCGGGCAGCGGCAACGGATCGACCGGCTCGGGACGGTTGCGCAAGGTACGCTGCATCGCCGCCGAGAGATCGCTGACGTCGGTCAGCTCCGAAGACAGCGGCGACCCCGCCGCGGACACCTGCGCGCTGTTCCAGTTCCAGAGCATGCTCAGGAAAATGGCGGCGACCAGCAGGCCGTGCAGCAGCACGGCCAGCATGATGGCTTGCGCGGTGTCGGCGCGGGTTTCCCTCATTTCTTCGCGCCCTTCTCGGGCTGGCTCATCAGGCCGACCTTCTCCACGCCGACGTCCTTGAGGATGTTCATCACGTCCATCACCGGCTGATAGTTCGAGCGGCCGTCGGCGGCGATGTAGACCTGCAATTTTTCCTTGCCGTTCTGCTTGACCAGCGCGCCGACCTTGGTCGCCAGCGTTTCGCGGTTGACCGCTTCGTTGCTGCCGGCCTTGACCGCGAGGAAATAGTTGCCCTGGGCGTCGACCTGGACCACCACCGGGTCTTGCTTGGTCTCGATCGACTTGAGGTTGGAATTGGGCAGGTCGACGTCGATGCCGAGGGTCAGCAGCGGCGCGGTGACCATGAAGATGATCAGCAGCACGAGCATCACGTCGATGTAGGGAACGACGTTGATCTCGGCCTTGAGTTTGCGTTTGCGCGGGCGGCGGATGGCGGTGCCGGACATGGCGGATTCCTCGTCGGTTACGCGTTGCGGTCGCGCTGGCCGTGGCGCAGCGGACGCGGGCGGTGCAGGCAGCGGTGCGGGCGGCCGTACAAGCGATGGGGCGCGAGCCGCATCACTCGTCCAGGTGGGCCTGGCGCTGCAGGATCGAGGAGAACTCTTCGGAGAACGCGTCGTAACGCACGGCCAGGCGCTCCACGCCGGTGGCGAAGCGGTTGTAGGCCCACACCGCCGGGATCGCCACGAACAGGCCCATCGCGGTGGCCAGCAGCGCCTCGGAGATGCCCGGGGCGACGTCGGCGATGCCGACCTGCTTGGACGCCGAGACCAGCGAATGCATGGTCACCATGATGCCGAACACGGTGCCGACCAGGCCGATGTAGGGCGAGGTGGAGCCGATGTTGGCGAGCAGTTCGAGGTTGTGTTCCAGGCCGTCGAGCTCGCGCGAGCCGGTCGCGCGCATCGCCCGCTGGGCGCCTTCGAGCTGGGCGCGGGCGTCGACGCCGCGGCGCTGGCGGATGCGGTTGAACTCGCGGAAACCGGCTTCGAAGATCGCCTCCAGGCCGCCCATCGCGCGGTTGCGCTCGGTGGTGCCGGCGTAGAGCTTGGACAGCTCGGCGCCCGACCAGAAGCGCTCCTCGAAATGATCGGCTTCGGCGCGCGCGCGGCGGATCACCTTCCATTTGCGGAAGATGATGATCCACGAGGTGATCGAGGCGATCACCAGCAGGGCCATGATGAACTGGACCGGGAGGCTGGCCTTGATCACCAGGTCCCAGAGATTGAAGCTGGCGGCTTCGCCGGCCGCGGCGGCGCCTTGGGTCACGGCCTGGACGGCTTCCTCCGGCAGGGCTTCCACGGTCGTGGCCAGAAGCGCGATCAGCGATGACGTCATGCTTGGTTCTCCGTAGCCCGGTACGCGGGCCTGTGGTGGGGCTGGGTGGTCCGTGGGGAGTAACGAACCGCCGGATGATTAGGGTTCAACGGTGACCTGGACGCGAGGGCCTGGGGCTCAGTCGTCGCGGCCGGCCTGGACTTCCTGCGCCTGCAACTGCGCGAACAAGGCCGCTGGAATCGCGCAGGGACGCAGGTGCTCGGCGTCGACCGCAGCGACCCGGACCTCGGCGTCGATCAGTTTTTCCCCGCCGCGCCGCACGGTCTGCGCGAAGATCAGGCTGGCGCGGCGGCAGCGCCGCAGTTCCACCGTGACCTCCAGCGCATCGTCGAGCCGCGCCGGCTTGAGGAAACCGATCTGCATCCCGGCGACCACGAACAGCAGCCCGTGATCGCGGCGCAAACCGTCCTGGCCGTAGCCCAGGGCGCGCACCCATTCGGTCCGCGCGCGCTCCAGGAACGCCAGGTACTGAGCGTGATAGACCAGTCCGCCAGCGTCGGTATCTTCCCAATAGACGCGTGTCGGCCAACTGAACACCGATTCAACCGCGCTCATGGCTCGGACGCCTCTTCGAAGAGCCCGGCGGTATCGGCGCGGGGTTTCAGGCCCATGTGCCGGTAGGCGCGCTGGGTCGCCATGCGGCCGCGGGCGGTGCGGATCAGATAGCCCTGCTGGATCAGGAAGGGCTCGATCACGTCCTCAAGGGTGCCGCGTTCCTCGCTGAGCGCGGCGGCCAGCGACTCGACCCCGACCGGGCCGCCGTCGAAGGACTCGATGATGGTCCGCAGCAGGCGCCGGTCGAGATCGTCGAACCCTTCCGGATCGACCTTGAGCATGGCCATGGCGGCATCGGCGGTCTGCAGGTCGATGTTGCCGCCGGCGCGGACCTGGGCGTAGTCGCGCACCCGCCGCAGCAGGCGGTTGGCGATGCGCGGGGTGCCGCGCGAGCGCCGGGCGATTTCCGCCGCGCCCTCGGCCACGCAGGAAATGCCGAGGATCTGCGCCGAGCGGCGCACGATTCGGGTCAGGTCCTCGGTGTCGTAGAACTCCAGCCGCTGGACGATGCCGAAGCGGTCGCGCAGCGGCGCGGTCAGCAGGCCGGCGCGGGTGGTCGCGCCGATCAGGGTGAACGGCGGCAGATCGAGCTTGATCGAGCGCGCGGCCGGGCCCTCGCCGATCATGATGTCGATCTGGTAGTCCTCCATCGCCGGATACAGCACTTCCTCGACCACCGGCGAGAGGCGGTGGATCTCGTCGACGAACAGCACGTCGTGCGGCTGCAGGTTGGTCAGCAAGGCCGCCAGGTCGCCGGCCTTCTCGATCACCGGGCCCGAAGTCTGGCGCAGATTGACCCCGAGTTCGTTGGCGATGACATGGCTGAGGGTGGTCTTGCCCAGGCCCGGCGGGCCGAAGATCAGCACGTGGTCGAGGGCCTCGCCGCGGTGCTTGGCGGCCTCGATGTAGATCTTGAGCTGCTCGCGCACCGGTTGCTGGCCGAGGTATTCGTCCAGCCGCTTGGGCCGGATCGAAGCCTCGATGGCGTCGTCTTCGCGGGTCGAGGAGGCAGCGATGATGCGGTCTTCGGTCATACCGCTATGTTCGCATGGGACGGTGCGCGGGCGCAGGACGGAAAGTCCCGGGGTGGCCCGGTGGCGGGTTCAGCGCCCGGGCGGTGGGGCGGCTTGCCGCGGGAGCCGGTTACCGCGCCGAGCCTGGACAACCGTGAGCCGGGAGACAGACCGCCCCTTCGACGAAGGGGACGGTCGGCTGGCGTCGTGCGGCGAAGCGAAGGCGTCCGGGCGCCGTGGGAATTTGCTTCGGCTGCTGTCAAAGCCCCCTGTCCTGTCCAGAGGGGCAAACGCATCGGCGAAGCGGAAGTTCAATACGTCCCTCAAGCGAAATGCACGTCGTAGCGATCGTGCACTTCGGCCAGGCGCTCGGGGTCGACTTCGCCCCGCATGATGCTCGGCAGCATGCGGAAGTAGTCGAAACGGTCGATGCCGGGGGTCAGGGTGATGAATACGTCGGCCACCTGGCCCGCGCCGGCGCCGAAGGAATGCACGACGCCGGGCGGGATCACCGCGTAACCGCCCTTCTCGACGGTCACGGCCTCGCCGTCGATGATCATCTCCAGCGCGCCGTCGAGCACGTAGAACGCTTCGCTCGAACGCTTGTGATGATGCGGCTTGGCGCCGGCGGCGCCGGCTTCCAGGCGCAGGCGGTTGGCGCCGAGCGCGCCGCAGCAGTCGCTGGCGTCGGCCAGCAACCACAACTGGGTACCGTTGCCGGCGATGGTTTCGGCGGATTGTTGCTGGATCACGAACGCGCGTCGTTTCGACATCGCAAAGCCTCGCAGTCGGTTAGGTCGACGGCAGGCTAGTCCGGCGCGCCGCGCAGCGCAGCGGCAGGCATGGAACGCTTATTTCCCGGCCCGCCACGGACATCGCTGTGTTCCCGTGGCGGGGATTGCCAAGACGGCCGCGCACCGGTGCGGCCGGTGCGCCTGCGCCCGATCAGATTTCGACCTGGGCGCCGAGTTCGACCAGGCGGTTGCCCGGGATGCGGAAGAAACCGGTCGCCGGCGCCGCGTTGCGGTGCATGAAGGCGAACAAACGGTCGCGCCAGATCGGCATGCCGCGGTGACGGCTGGCGACCACGGTTTCGCGGCTGGCGAAATAGGTGGTATCCATCGGGTCGAAGTAGATGCCGCCGGCGTCGCAGGAGCGCATCAGCGCCAGCGGCACGTCGGGCACTTCCATGAAGCCGAAGCGGATCAGCACGCGGTAGAAGTCGTTGCCGATCGCCTCGATCTTCAGGCGCTTCTCGCGCGGCGCGTAGGGAATGCCCAGCGTTTCCACGGTCAGGAACACGTTGCGCTCGTGCAGCACCTTGTTGTGCTTGAGGTTGTGCAGCAGGGCATGCGGCACGACGCCCTTGTCGGCGGTCATGAAGATCGCGGTGCCGGGCACGCGCACCGGCGGCGCCAGCATCAGGCCGGGCAGGAAGCTGCCGAGCTGGATGCCTTCCTTGCGCACTTCCTCGTGCAAAAGCTCGCGGCCGCGGCGCCAGGTGCGCAGCAGGGTGAACACCACCAGGCCCAGCACCACCGGGAACCACGCGCCCTGGAAGAACTTGGCGCCGTTGGCGATGACGAAGCCGACATCGACGACGAAGAACACCACGCACAGCGGCAGCACCCACTTGCGCCAGCGCGGCCACAGCGCGCGCGCGACCAGCGCCAGCAGCAGGGTGTCGATCAGCATCGTCGCCGAGACCGAGATGCCGTAGGCCGTCGCCAGCGCGGTCGAGCTGCGGAAGGCCAGCACCACCGCGATCACCGTGATCGCCAGGATCCAGTTGATGTACGGCACGTAGATCTGGCCGATGGTGTCGCTGGAGGTGTGCTTGATCTGCATGCGCGGGATGTAGCCCAGCTGCATCGCCTGGCGCGCGACCGAATAGGCGCCGGTGATGACCGCCTGCGAGGCGATCACCGCCGCCATCGTCGCCAGCACGATCATCGGGTACAGCGCCCAGGCCGGCACCGCCTCGAAGAACGGGTTCTTGACCGCTTCGGGGTGGTGCAGCACGAACGCGCCCTGGCCGAGGTAGTTCAGCATCAGGCAGGGCAGCACCATGGTGTACCAGGCATAGCGGATCGGACGCGCGCCGAAGTGGCCCATGTCGGCGTACAGCGCCTCGCCGCCGGTGACCGCCAGCACCACCGCGCCGAGGATCAGCACCGAATGCGAGCCGTGCTCGACGAAGAAGCGCACGCCCCAGCGCGGGTCCAGCGCCTTGAACACCTCCGGCGCCTGGACGATGTTGTAGACGCCGATCGCGGCGAGCGAGACGAACCACAGCATGGTGATCGGCCCGAACACCTTGCCGACCTTTTCGGTGCCGAAGCGCTGGGCCAGGAACACCATCACCAGGATCAACACGGTGATCGGCACGATGAAACGGTGCAGGCCCGGCGCGGCGACTTCCAGGCCCTCGACTGCGCCGAGCACCGAGATCGCCGGGGTGATGACGCTGTCGCCGAAGAACAGCGAGGCGCCGAAGATGCCCAGGATGCCGACCACGTAGGCCGAGCGCCCGCCCTTGGCCAGAGTGCGCTGGGCCAGGGTCATCAGCGCCATGATCCCGCCTTCGCCCTCGTTGTCGGCGCGCATGATGATGGTCACGTATTTCAGGGTGACCACGATCATCAGCGCCCAGAACACCAGCGACAGGATGCCGAGCACCGTGTCGTGGTTGCCGGTCAGGCCGAAATGCGGCGAAAACGCCTCTTTCAGCGTGTACAGCGGGCTGGTGCCGATGTCGCCGAAAACCACCCCGATGGCGCCCACGACCAGCCCGGGCAACCCCTTCTTGGAGCCGTGATGGCCTGAGTCTTGCCCGTTCCCGGCCGAATGGCCGTGAGCGTGCTTGCCTTGGGAAGAGGGAACAGTGGAGGACATGTCGCGTGGTTCCGTGGCGGTAACCCGCCTTGGCTCAACGAAGCGCGGACTTTAGCGCTTTGCGGATGATGGCGGCTGCATCGTCGCCGGCGGCGGTGGCCTCGCGCGCCATGCGCGCGGCCTCGGCCGGTTTGTAGCCCAACTGCTGCAAGGCGATGGTGGCCTCGCTCTGCGGATCGGCGGGAACCCCGCTGGAACCGAGCGTGGGCGCGCCGAGGCCGGCCAGGTCGGCGGCGCGGTCGCGCAGCTCGACGACCATGCGCTCGGCGGTCTTCTTGCCGATGCCCGGGATCCGGGTCAGCGCGGTGACGTCGCCGGTCTGGACCAGGCGCGCGAATTCCTCGACCGGCACCCCCGACAGCACCGCCAGGGCGATCTTGGCGCCGATGCCGCTGACCCGCTGTACGTCGCGGAACAGACGCCGCTCGGCCTCGCGCAGGAAGCCGTACAGCGAGACGCTGTCTTCCTTCTGCGCATAGTGGGTGAACAAGGACACTTCGCGGCCGAGCTCGGGCAGGTCGTAGAACGTGCTCATCGGCGCTTCGAGCTCGTAACCGACGCCGTTGACGTCCACGATGAGCCACGGCGGCTGCTTGTGGATCAGGGTGCCTCTGAGACGACCGATCACTGTGAAACTCCGGAAACGGCTGGCGACGCGCACCGGTGAAGCGGTCGGGCGCGAAGCGGGCTGGGACGATGCGAAGAGGAAGGCGGCGTGTCGGACGGGACGCGGGCGCAGCTCCCTGCCCCGTGCGCGGCCGGGCCTGTGGCGCGGGCCGGGTTCACGCCCCGCGCCTGCGCAACTGGTGGGTCGCGATGCCGGTGCGCAGCGCCGTAGCACTCATGTGGGCATGGGTCAGGGCCACCGCAAGCGCATCGGCGGCGTCGGCCTGCAGCTTCACTTCGGGAAGATTCAGCAACAGCCGCACCATGTGCTGGACCTGCTGCTTGTCGGCCGCGCCGCGGCCCACCAGCGACTGCTTGATCAGGCGCGGCGCGTACTCGCTGATGGCGATGCGCCGGCGAACCACGGTCGCCAGGGCGGCGCCGCGGGCATGGCCGAGCTTCAACGCGGAGGTCGCCGACTTGTCCATGAACACGGTCTCGATCGCGACCTGGTCGGGCCGGTACTCGTCGAGCACCGCTTCCAGGCCCTCGCACAGCAGGCCCAGGCGCGAGGGGAAATCCTCGGCGTCGAGCAGCTTGAGCGCCTGCGCATGCACGTACACGCAGCGTCCGTCGGCCGCGACGTCGATCACGCCGAGGCCGGTCCGCTGCGAACCGGGGTCGATCCCAAGGATTCTAGTCACGGCGACAGCTTACGCGTTATGCGTAAGCGTCCTCGTCCAGATCGGCGTTCGAGTAGACGTTCTGGACGTCGTCGAGGTCTTCCAGCCAGTTCAGCAGCTTGACCACCTGCTGGGCGGTCTCGCCGGTCACGGCGATGTTGTTGTCGGCGCGCAGGGTGACTTCGGCCTGGCCGGCGACCAGGCCGGCGGCGTCCATCGCGGCCTTGACCTGGGCAAACGCTTCGGCGCTGGTCAGCACGTCGATCGAGCCGTCTTCCGGATAGACCACCACGTCGTCGGCGCCGGCTTCGATGGCGACCTCGGTGATGCGCTCCTCGTCGGCGCCGGCCTCGAACCACAGCACGCCGCGCTTGGCGAACATGAAGGACACCGAGCCGTCGGTGCCGAGGTTGCCGCCGAACTTGCCGAAGGCATGGCGCACGTCGGCGACGGTGCGGACCTTGTTGTCGGTCAGGCAGTCGACGATCACCGCCACGCCGCCCGGGGCATAGCCCTCGTAGCGGATTTCTTCGTACTCGACGCCTTCCAGCGCACCGGTCGCCTTCTTGATGGCGCGCTCGATGACGTCCTTGGTCATGTTCGCCGACAGGCCCTTGTCGATGGCGCTGCGCAGGCGCGGATTGCTGTTGGGATCGCCGCCGCCCGAACGCGCCGCCACGCTGATCTCGCGGATGATCTTGGTGAAGATCTTCCCGCGCCGCGCATCCTCGGCGTTCTTGCGTGCCTCAATCGACGGACCTCTACCCATGGCGATAACCGGACGTGTTGTCTGAACAAGCCGGCGATTTTACTCGATCGTGCCCGCCCGCCGGCGGCCCGGACGACAATCGTCGGCGATCGGCCCGCTTCGGGCCGTTTGGGCGCTCTGTCCGGCTGAGCGATCGCTCGGTCGCCCGGCTCAGTCGCCGAACCGGCCGCGCCGGAAAAACCCCTCGGCCAGCCGCGCCGCCTGCGCCGAAAACAGCAGGCCGCTGTGGCTGGCGTCGATGACCGTGTGGTCGCGCAGGCCCGGCAGGCGGGTCTCGGCGACCGCCACGGTGCCGTCGTTTTCGCCCTCGAAACGGCCGAAGAAGCGCCCCAGCCCGTGCGGGGTGCGGCCGGCGATCAACCCGACCTCGGCCGCGCCGCGCCAGGGCGGGCAACCGCGTTGGAGCACTTCGGCGGCGCGGCCGAGCACCGCCGCGCTCCAGGCCTTGCGGGCCAGACCGCCGGCGGCGGCGCTGCCGCACAGCGGGGTGCCCAGGCAGACCACGCGCCGCACCGGCAGCTGCGGCCGCTCGCGCAGGGCGTCGAGGACGATCAGACCGCCGAGGCTGTGCGCCAGCACGTGGCAGGGCGTATCCAGGCGCGCCGCCAGGCGCGCGACCGAGGCCTCGGGGCCGGCGGCGGCGCCGGCATAGGCGAAGACCTCGGGTTCGAAGCCGGCTGCCTTCAGGCGCGCGCCGAGCCAGGCCATCGACGCCCCGGGCATCCAGATGCCGTGCAGCAACAGCACCCGGCGCGGCCCGCGCGGCCTGGCGGCGCGCGCTGCGGCGGGTTCGGCGGATTTGCGGGGGTCCGTGTCGCTGCGGCTGTCCATGCCGCGAATATGGCCGTCGCCGCCGGCGAATCCAAGCGCGCGGCGACGACCGCATCGATCGGCGCCAGACGGCATTCAGCGATGCCGCCGCGCAGCCCTGGGGGCCGTGCGGCGGCATCGGGTCGATCAGCAGCGGTGCAGGGTCAGACCGGTCGGCGCACCGGCCGCGCCCCAGGTCTGTACGTAGCCGTCGCATTCGATGCGGCCGCCGCCGATGGCGTTGCCGCTGCTGTCGTAACGCGTCCACTCGGCCCATTCGACGCCGAGGATCGGGTAGCGCGCGAACGCCGAGCCCGCCACCGCCACCAGTCCCAACAACAACGCTGCCGTGAATACCGCTTTACGGGTACGAAGCATCTGACCTCTCCTTGTGTGTGCCGCGGACTGCATGTCCGCGCTTGCAGGCTAAGCCAGAGCGCCACCACGAATGCTCACCGAAGACCGCCGGACATCACAGTTCGAGGATGCCGATGCCCGCCGAACCGTGCGTTGCGCCGGCTGCTGCTGCGACGGAGTGGTCCAAATCGGACCCCGTCAATACAGATCCAGACCTATCCCATCGCGAAACCGCGACTCATCTCAACAAAGTCGAAGATAAAAACACGATCGCCGCCAGAGTGTGACGGCGAGCCAATCCTGCGCGTGTTCGCAGCCCCCAGGATTCGCCGCACCTCCCCCGCTCTTTCGGAAGCCGGTATGACCTTGCGGCACCCTGCCTTGCCCGTCGTCAACGTGTTGGCCTCGGCGCTGCTCGCCGCGGTCGCCATGTTTCCCGCAGCGCCCGCATGTTCAGGCGAGCTGCGTCCCAGCCAAAGCAACAACGATCTGTCCAACCCGCATCGCGGCTTCCTGCTTTGGGGCAGCACCGCCGTCGCCGACGGCGGCCTGCCCGACAACCACTACGGCGCATCGATCTATCAGATCTACGTCCCGTGGCGCGAAATCGAAACCGCCGACGAGCAGTTCGACTGGGACCGGTTCGAAACCAACCACCTGAAGCCGATCCTCGACGAAAACCCCAACGCCACCTTCGTGCTGCGTCCGGTCGCCGACTATCCCGACAGCGTGGCCAACAACATCGGCTACTTCTACCGCAACGAAGCCGAGCCGCTGCGCGCCTATCCGAAGTTCCTCGAACTGGCGCCGGTGAGCATCCAGTTCCACAACTACAGCCAGACCCAGTGCGACGACGTCGGCCCCGGCCGCGCGCCGATCTACAACACGCCGGCTATGCGCCAGCAACTGGTGCAGTTCGTGCAAGCGTTCGGGCGCCGCTACGACGGCGACCCGCGCATCACCGCGGTGCACGTCGGCCTGCTCGGCTTCTGGGGCGAGTGGCACACCGCCGGCTGCGACAGTTGGGAGCCCGACGCGACCACCCGCAGCGTGGTGCGCGATGCTTATGCCGCGGCGTTCCAGCAAACGCCGGTGCACAGCCGCTACGCGCGCCAGTCCGACGTCGGCGGCACCCAGTTCGGCTTCAGCGAAGACTACTTCCCGTCGTTCACCGCGATGTGCAACAGGTTCGCGACCCGGCTGCCCGAGTGCGACGACAGCGGCTGGCACAACCTGGAGTGGGGTTTCCGCAACGACGCCACCGCCGCGCGCGGCAACTGGAAGTTCAACCCGATCGGCGGCGAAAGCCCGAACAACGGCCAAAAGGCCACCTGGACCGGACGCACCAACGACATCCTGAGCCTGCTGCGCGAGTACCACTTCACCTGGCTCGGCCCGGCCGGCCAGCACGAGGTCGATCCGGCGGGCAAGCCGTCGACGTTCAAGGCCAACATGCTCAAGGTCAAGCGCGCGCTCGGCTACGAGTTCACCGTGCGTCAGATCAACTGGCCCGACAGCATGCGGGCCGGTGCGGCGATCCCGCTCAAGCTGAGCGTCGAGAACACCGGTTCGGCGCCGCTGTACCAGGTCTATCAGACCGAATTGCATTGGGTCGACGCCGGCGGCACCACCCGCGGCAAGGCCGCCTTCGACTATCCCTTGAACGCCTTGATGCCGAACACCGTGCCGGCGCTGATCGACGCTACCGCGCAGGTGCCGGCCACGCTCGCGCCGGGCAGCTATTCGCTGCGCCTGGCGATCGCCGACAGCTGGCCCGGCCGGCCTGCGATCAAACCGCAGAACACCGGCCGCGACGCCGCCGGCCGACTGACGCTCGGCACGGTGACCGTCGCCGCGGCGGCGACCGGCCTTTGAACGCGCGGCCCGGCGTTCAGACCCGGTACTTCGGCCCGCCCTGCATCGAATCCTCGCGCAGGCATTCACGCCCGGAGTCCGGAACCGACCCGGCGCCGCTCACATAAGCGCGCAGACACCCTCGCTCCATACGCCTGCGCCCGCGCGATCCGCGGGCGCAGTCACGTTCGCGGACCCGGCCTGCCCCTAGATTCCCCGACGCCCATCGGGGCCAAATCACCAGGGAGTCGGTATGAAACGATCGTCATGGTTCCTGGCGCTGAGCGTCGCGCTCGCGCCCTGCCTCGCCGCACACGCCGCGCCGCCGCGGGTCACCCAAGGCCTGGTCGGCGAATGGCATCTGGAGTTGTCCGGCAACACCGCTTACGACACCAGCGGTTTCGGCCGCAACGGCCTGGTCGTGGGCGGCGCCGCGTCGAGCTACGGCTGGCTCAACGCCGGCGCGGACTTCAGCGCCGGCAAGTACGTGGAAGTGCCCAATTCGTCGAACCTCAACTTCGGCACCGGCAGCTTCACCGTGGCCGCATGGGTGCGCATGGCCAACCCCGGCTCCTCGATCGTCAAGACCCTGGTCGAGAACCGCGCCAGCGGCGTCGGCCGCGGTTACTCGTTCGGCGTCGACCAGGGCCGCAACGTGCTGCTGCAACTCAACGACGGCAGCACCTGGGCCAACTATGTCTCCGACGGCAGCCTGGCGCTGGCGCCGAACCGCTGGCACCACATCGCCGCGGTGGTCAACCGCAGCAGCGCGCCGAACACGATCTCGTTCTACATCGACGGCCGCCGCACCACCGCCCAACCGACCCCGATCGCGGCCAACATCGACAACGTCGACCGGCCGTTCCTGATCGGCGGGCACAAGGACAGCCCGTCCTATCGCTTCAACGACCGCGCCGACGAAGTGCTGGTCTACAACCGCGCGATCCCGGCCGACGCCAGCGGCGGGCTCGGCGACCTGATGGCGCCGGGCCGCACCGTCTTCCAGCCGACCTACTGGAACGACGACGCTACCCGCAAGCGCTACAACAACTGCTACAACTACGCCAACAACAAGGCCACCAACACTTTCGCCCAACCCGGCCGCGCAGCCGGCTCGATGTACAGCTCGATCAGCTGCGCCGCCGTGCACGCCGCCGCGGTGCGCGACGGCCTGGAGCCGGTCGCCGACATCAACGCCTCCAGCTACAAGAACATCGCCGCACTGGTGGTCGGGCCCAATTACGACTATCACTGGTATCGCCGCGACGCCAACGGCAAGTGGACCCACAAGCCCGGCCAGACCTCCGCCACCAACCGCGACAATTCCGGCAACGAAATCACCGACCCGCGCACCGCCAACCGCGGCGCCTACACCGATTTCTGCGGTTTCTTCCGGGTGTGGTCCGACAGCGTGGAGGGTACCGGCCATGAACAAGTCAACTAAGCCTGCGTCCACCCGGGGAATCGCCATGACCAAGCTTTCGCTGAAAACCCTGCTGACCGGCCTGGCCCTGCTGGCCGCGCCGGGCTTCGCCCTCGCCGCCGAAGCGCCGGGCCTGCAGATCACCTACCTGGTGTACTCGGGCCGCCCGAACCCGGTGGTGACCGTGACCGACCCGGCCGCCCTGCGCGCGATCGAAACCCGTCTGGCCGATGCCCTGGCCGCCCCGGCCAAGACCGGCGCCGCGGCCGAACCGGTGCTCGGCTACAACGGCATCCTGCTCGAACACGTCGGCGGCTCGTCCGCTAAAGCGAAGCCGCAGCCGTTGCTGATCAAGGGCCGGCAAGTGCGCATCGACACCGCACCGGCCACGGCCATGAAAGCCGCGACGGCGACCACCCGCCAGTCGGCGGCCGCCGGCGACCTGGAAGCGATGCTGCTCAAGCTCGGCCAGAAACAGGGTGCGCTCGATGCGACCACGTTGAACGTGTTGCTCGACCAGCGCTGAGCATCGGCGTTTCGACGCGGCCTTCCCGTTTCGGCGGGGAGGCCGTTTTGTTTTGGCGGTTGTCGATTTGCGGAAGGCATGAATCGGCACTAGCGCGGCAAGTTGAAGCAACGCGGTCGCGGCTCGCACCGCTCCTGCCCAGGCAGCCACGTTGCCGTTGCCGTTGCCGTTGCCGTTGCCGTTGCCGTTGCCGTTGCCGTTGCCGTTGCCGTTGCCGAGATTTTGATCTGCTTTGCCGGTTTGCTGCTTTGCCGGTCAAGTGGAGACCCGGAGGGCGGCGCACAGGAAGTGCGCCGTTTTTCGATAGGACAAGGATGTCCTATCGAAAAATCCCGGCGACAGCACCGCACTCGTGGCCTGTGCCCTTGCAGGGAAAGCCCTTTTCTTTGGTTACCTTTCTTTTGGGCTTAGCAAAAGAAAGTAACCCGGCCGCGTCAGCGGACGGAAGCTCTGCTCTTGCTTGATCGAAATATCGCGTGATCGGTCGCGACTCACGTCGCTCCTACAGAGTGGGAAGCCCTGCTCTTTCTCAGGCTTCTAAAGAAACGAGATCAAACGCCTAAAGCTTCCGTCACTAAAGCGGCGGGTTACTTTCTTTTGTCTAAAGCAACAAAAGAAAGGTAACCAAAGAAGTTGCTTTTTCTTGAATCACAGGCCCGCACGAGCGATGCCGACGCAGGGATCTACATACGGGACATCCATGTCCCGATGAAAAACGGCCCGCATCCCTGCGGGCCGCCCTCCGGGTCTTCCAGGGCCTTCGCTAGTGCGAGGCTGCGCACAGCAACGGCAAAATCTTCACCGTACGGCAACGGCAAGCACGGCAAAGGCAATAATCCTCCGTCTATCTCACCCCGAAACCGCCACCGCATCGCGCCGCAGAATGAATTCATGGTCCCGCGTGTTGCCGACGATGAAATCGTAATGGCCGACATGCTCGAAACCATACCGGCCATAGAAACGCTGCGCGCCCAGGTTCTCAGACCACACGCCGATCCACAGGGTCCGCGGGCCATCGCGCTGCAGCCACTCGAGCACGGTGTCGAACAAGCGTGCGCCCCAGCCGCCGTTCTGCGCTTCGCGCAGTACGTACAGCCGCTTGAGCTCGCCGTCGCCTTCGGCCACGTCCGGATGCGGCAGGCCGCAAGGGCCGGCCGCGGCGTGGCCCACGACGACGCCGTCGCGTTCGAGCAGGAAGATCGCGTAGTCCGGGTGCGACAGGATCACGGCCTGTTTCTCGACCGAATAGCTGTCGAGCAGGAATGCCTGCAGATCCTCCGGCGGGTACAGATGGCCGAAAGTCTCGACGAAGGTGCGGCTGGCGATGTCGGCGACGATCGACGCATCGTCGACGCCGGCGCGGCGGATGGAAAAGATCGGTGCGGCGTTCGTCATAAGGCCTCGCGGTACGGGCGGACGGTTAACGATGGAGCGGCAACGCAAACAAGCCGGTGGGGGCCTATGCCCCGCACAACCCCACTCGGCCCCGGCGGCGCATCCCGCAGGCGGAGGAAACCAGCCGCCGGCGGCGGCGCGCGACGATCCTGCGCACGCCGCTGGAACCGGGCTCGACGAGCCCGGCCCTGCGACCGGTCAGGCCGGGTCTTGCTTCGGGCGCACCATGACGTGCACTTCGGCCAGCTGCGAGTCCGGGATCGGCGACGGCGCACCGGTCATCAGGCACTGCGCGGTGGTGGTCTTCGGGAACGCGATGACGTCGCGGATCGACTCGGTGCCGCCCATCAGCGCGGCGATGCGGTCGATGCCGAAGGCGATGCCGCCGTGCGGCGGCGCGCCGTACTTGAGCGCGTCGAGCAGGAAGCCGAACTTGGCCTCGGCTTCTTCGGCGCCGATGCCGAGCAGGTCGAACACCGCCGATTGCATCTGCGGGCGGTGGATGCGGATCGAACCGCCGCCGATCTCGTTGCCGTTGAGCACCATGTCGTAGCCGCGCGAAACCGCGGTCTTGGCGTTGGCGCGCAGGTCGGCGATGTCGTCGACCGCGGGCGCGGTGAAGGGGTGATGCAGGGCGACGTAGCGCTGCGCTTCCTCGTCCCACTCGAACATCGGGAAATCGGTGACCCACAGCGGCTTCCAGCCCTCGGCGACCAGGCCCAGGTCCTTGCCGAGCTTGAGCCGCAGCGCGCCCATGAAATCGCTGGCGGTCTTGTAATCGGCCGCGCCGAAGAAGATCGCGTCGCCGCTCTGGGCGCCGCTGAGCTCAACGATCTTGGCCAGAGTGGCGTCGTCGAGGAACTTGGCGATCGGCGAATTGATTCCGTCGCGGCCCTTGGCGGCGTCTTCGACCTTCATCCAGGCCAGGCCCTTGGCGCCGTACTTCGCCGCGTGCGCGCCGCACTCGTCGATCTGCTTGCGCGACCAGCCGGCCGCGCCGGGGGCGCGCAAGGCGACGACGCGGCCGTCGGCGTGGTTGGCCCAGTCGGTGAAGACCTTGAACTCGCACTGCTTGACCAGTTCGGCGATGTCGACGAATTCCAGGTCGATGCGCAGGTCGGGCTTGTCCGAACCGTATCGGCGCATGGCTTCGGCATAGGTCATGCGCGGGAACTGCGCATCGAGTTCGACCCCGATGGTTTCCTTGAACACCACCCGGATCATGTCCTCGACGGTGTCCTGCACATCGCGCTCGGAAACCCAGGCGAACTCCATGTCGAGCTGGGTGAATTCGAGCTGGCGGTCGGCGCGCAGGGCTTCGTCGCGGAAGCAGCGCGCGATCTGGTAGTAACGGTCGAATCCGGCCACCATCAGGATCTGCTTGAACAACTGCGGCGACTGCGGCAGGGCGTAGAACTCGCCCGGATGCATGCGCGCCGGCACCAGGAAGTCGCGCGCGCCTTCCGGCGTGGCCTTGGTCAGGATCGGGGTCTCGATGTCCTGAAAGCCGCGCGCATCGAGCCAGCGGCGCAGCGACTGCACCAGGCGGATGCGGGTGCGCATCATCTTCTGCATCTCGGGGCGGCGCAGGTCGAGGTAGCGGTAGGTCAGGCGGGTTTCCTCGCCGGCGTTCTCGTGCGCGTGGAACGGCAGCGGCTCGGCCTTGTTGAGCACCTCGATCGTCGCCGCCAGCACTTCGACCTTGCCGCTGCGGATCTTTTCGTTGGCGGCCTGGCGCGCGCGCACGGTGCCGGTCACCCGCACGCAGCTTTCCACGCTCAGATCGCCGGCGGTCTCGAACAGCTCGGCGGTATCGGAGTCGACGACGATCTGCACCACGCCCTCGTGATCGCGCAGATCGGTGAACACCACGTGGCTTTGGACGCGATTGGTGTTGACCCAGCCGCACAGGGTGACGGTCTGGCCGATCAGCGCCTCGTCGACGAGGCCGCAGAAATGGGTACGCATGAAAACTCCGATTGGTCGAACGCTGGATCGTGGGGGTTTGTCGCAGAAGGGGCCTGGGCCGGGCCGCGGCGCGGGCGCCGGGCCGGAAACACCTCGCCGGCCGGGGGCCGGAACCGGTCATTCTAGTGCACGGCGGGAGCGGCATGCGTTCGCCGGAGCCTGGGGCGGATAAGGCCGGGCCGCTGGTTCGCGCTCGCCCGGGAGCCGAAAGCGGCCGCGAGGCAACGCCGCACGACGCCGCACGACACCAGGCGCAACCGCATCCATCGCGCTCGGGTTAGGCGGCCGATGCGCTCTCGACCGGTTCGGCGTTCGCGATCAGCCCGCGCAGAAACAGCAGGATCAACCGGCCCGACGGATCGGGCGGGGGGCCCGCGCCTTGCAGCGCCAAGCCGTGAGCCAAGGCCATGAACGCCGCGGCCAGTTCCTCGGGTTCGGCCGGCGGCCGGCGCCCGAGGGCGGCGAACAACTTGCCGATCACGCCGCCGAGCCCGGCCCGGTGCGCATCCCAGACACGCTGGTACTTGTCGGCGAAGGTCGGGCTGCGCCTGGCGTGCAACTGCAGTTCGATCGACAGCACGCACCAGCCGACGTCGCGGTTGAGAGTGGCGGCCCAGGACTCGAGCTCGCCGAATATCCGCTCGGGCGTACGCCTGCCGCTGTCCATGAGCTCGGAAAGTTGTGCGGCTTCGGCCTCCATGTGACCTCGCAGCAACTCCAGCAGGACCTCCTCCTTGCTGGCGAAGTTCGAGTAGAAGGCGCCCTGCGAATAACCCGCCCGGTCGGCGATGTCGCGGATCGAGGTACCTGCGTATCCGTTCGCGACGAACAACTGCCGCGCGGTTTCGATCAGGCGCGCGCGAGTCTGCGCCTGGCTTTCCTCGCGGCTCAGCCGCTTCTTCGGCATGGGTTCGCTCATGCGCCAAAGATCACACGACTGCCGATCATCTGCAACTCAGATATCGCTTGACATCCAAAATCACTCCAGGCAGATTAAATTTCAATTGAATTTTGAATTTCATCCGCCATGCAAAGTGCTCCCCAACTGACGTCCGCGTTCGTCACCGGCGCGACCGGCCTGCTCGGCAACAACCTCGTGCGCGAGCTGATCGGGCAGGGCGTCCAGGTCAAGGCGCTGGTCCGCTCCGTGGCCAAGGGCGAGCAACAATTCGCGGGGTTGGCGGGGGTCGAGCTCGTCCTGGGCGACATGGCCGATGTACCCGCCTTCGCCGCCGCGCTGCAGGGCTGCGATGTCGTGTTCCATACGGCGGCCTTCTTTCGCGACAACTACAAAGGCGGCCGGCACTGGCAACAGCTCAAGCGCATCAACGTAGAGGGGACCCGATCGCTGATCGAACGCGCGTACGCCGCGGGCGTGCGCCGGTTCGTCCAGACCTCGTCGATCGGCGTGCTCAACGGCGCGCCGGGCATGCCGATCGACGAAACCTGCCTGCGCGAGCTGGGAGATGCCGACGACTACTACCGCAGCAAGATACTGGCCGACCAGGCGGTGCTGCGCTTTCTGGCGCTGCACCCGGACATGCATGCGAGCCTGGTGCTGCCCGGCTGGATGTGGGGACCGGCCGACATCGGCCCCACCTCATCGGGCCAGTTCGTCAACGATGCAGTGCTGGGCAAATTGCCCGGGCTGGTGCCCGGCAGCTTTTCGGTGGTCGATGCGCGCGACGTGGCGCAGGCGCATATCGCAGCGGCGATGCGCGGCAGGCGCGCCGAACGGTATCTGGCCGCCGGCCGGCATATGACGATGCGCGAACTCGTTCCCGTGCTGGGCAGGATCGCCAACGTCAAGACGCCGACGCGCGAATTGCCCCTGCCGCTGCTTTACGCACTGGCGGCGGTGCAGGAGATCTATGCGCGCATCAGCGGCCGTCCGATCCTGCTCAGCCTCGCCACGGTGCGGTTGATGGTCAAGGAAGCCGGGCGCAGCCACTTCGATCGCGCCAAGAGCGAACGCGAACTGGCCCTGAAGTTCAGGCCGCTCGAACAAACCGTGGCCGACACCGTCGCCTGGTACCGCAGCCACGGTTGGTTCTGATGCCCGGCTCGATCCCGGTCGGGCCGTCGCAGCAGTCCCCAACTCGGTCCGCATTCTTTCCGCGGGCTCGTCCGGCATGGGGCCTCCACGCCGGACCACAGTCCCGGCCCGATCTCACGTTGTAGCCCTGCCCCCGCCTTCGCGGGGATGACGATCCAAGAAACCGAGGGTGGGGGCCCGTCCAGGGTCGCGAGGCCATCCACCGCGCCCCGTCGCCGTTCGGCGCAAAGCAGCGTCCGGCGAGGACGAAGCAGTCCCGGAAACGCACTGGGGCGCCTCGCGGCGCCCCAGGGGAATCCAATCAAGACCTGGACGGGGCTCAGCTCGCCCCGCCGCCGCTCGCCGGCTTGCTGGCCGCCGCGGTATCGGCCTTCTTCTCGGGTTTGGCCTCGGCCTTCTTTTCGGCCGGCTTGCTGTCGCCGCCGGATGCGGCGGAGCCCGAAGACGCGCCGCCGGAGCTGCCCTCGCCGGCCAGATTGCGCTTCTTGTCGCCGTCCTTCTTGAAATCGGTCTCGTACCAGCCGCCGCCGGCCAGGCGGAACTGCGGCGCGGTCAGCTGGCGCCCCACTTTCTCGGCGCCGCACTCGGGGCAGACGGTGGGGTCGGCGTCGGACAGCTTCTGCAGACGATCGAAAGCGTGGCCGCAGGCGCTGCACTGGAAGGCGTAGATAGGCATGGCGGTGACTGTAGTTCGGGACGACGGACTGGCAGTGTGGGGGCAGATCGGGCCGATGCAAGCGCGGCGGCCCGTGTTCAGCCCTGCGACGTGGCTCGCGCAGGCCGCCTCGGCACCCCCGCGGCGGCCCGGGCCGACCGCACTCCCGCTCTAGGCTGTCTGTAGGAGCGGCGTGAGCCGCGACCAAGGGACGCGCAGAGGCGACAAGGCCGTCGCCGTTCGTCGTAGCGACGTGCTCTCGCAGGGTAGGAGCGGCGCAAGCCGCGACCGCGCAGTTGCCGGTTGCGACGCCTCTTACCGCAGGGCTTTGAAGCCACATCAATAGCAAAGCTTCCACCCCCTGAAGGGTGCGGGTAACTTTCTCGTCCAAAGCAACAAAAGAAAGTCACCAAAGAAAAGTGCTTCTCCTTGCAAGGGCACCAGCCCGCACGATCGATGCCGACGCAGGGAAGCTCCAGACAGGCCATCCCTTGCCTGCTTGCGCACGGCCTGCATCCCTGCGGGCCGCCCTACGGTCAGCTTTTGACCGGCAAAGCGGCAAAGCAAAAATCTCGGCAACCGCAAGGGCAACGGCCGATGGGGTCCGCCTGCCTTTGGGTAAGAGCGGCGCAAGCCGCGACTGCGTCATGGCGGTAACGGCGCTGCGATCCATAGGTTGCGTGGTCGCGACTTACGTCGCTCCTACAAAGGGACTGCCGGGACGAGGCGAGGTGGAGGCATGGCGGTCGCGGCTTGCGCCGCTCCTACCCTTTAAGTCTCGCAGCCGAGCGTTTCGTAGCTGTTGCTGTGCGCCGTTCCGCACTAGCGAAGGCCATAGAAGACCCGGAGGGCGGCCCGCAGGGATGCGGACCGTTTTTCATCGGGACAGGGATGTCCCGTATGAAAAATCTCCGCGTATGCATCGAACGCGCGGGCCTGTGATTCAAAACAAAGCAACTTCTTTGGTTACCTTTCTTTTGTTGCTTTAGACAAAAGAAAGTAACCCGCCGCTTTAGTGGCGGAAGCTTTGGGTTTGATCTTGATTTTGATCTTGATCTTTGATCTCGCCCGATCGAGCAACGCGCTGCAAGACTGCCGCAGCGATGTCGCGGCTTGCGCCGCTCCTACCCTGCGAGAGCACGCAGCTCCGATAGATGACGACGGCCGGGCTATTTCTGCGCATCCGCGGTCGCGACTCACGTCGCTCCTACAGAGGTCTTACCAATCCGACGCGAGATCGAAGCAAGGCGGTCGCGGCCCACGCCGCTCCTACAAGAGCGGCGTCCCGAAAGAAGATGCGAAACCTCACGCCGCGTCGTACAACGCCATCCACTCCGCCTCGGCCCGGGCCAACTCCGCTGCGACCTTCTCGCGCTGCTTGGCCAGCTCGGCGGCGTTGTCGCCGCCGCCGGCGTACTTGGTCGGGTCGGCCAGGTCCATGTCCAGGGTATGCAACTTGGATTCCAGCTCGGCCACGCGCTTTTCGGCTTCCGCCAGCTTGACCGGGTTGACCTTGCGGCCGCCCTTGCCGCCTGCAGTCTGCTTGGCGGCCGACGCGGCCGCGGTCGCCTGCGCGGCCGCCTTGGCCACCGCCGCGCCCTTGCCGTCGTTGCTGTTGTCGCGGGTGCGCAGCCACACCGCGTAGGCGTCGAGGTCGCCGTCGAACGGCTGGGCGACGCCGTCGGCCACGCGCCAGAAGGTTTCGCAGACCAGGCCGATCAAGTGGCGGTCGTGCGAGACCAGCACGATCGCGCCGGCGAAATCCGACAAGGCCTCGGCCAGCGCTTCGCGCACGTCCAGGTCCAAATGGTTGGTCGGTTCGTCGAGCAGCAGCACGTTCGGCTTGCGCCAGGCGATCATCGCCAGGGCCAGGCGCGCGCGCTCGCCGCCGGAAAAACCGTCGACCGATTCGAAGGCGCGGTCGCCGGGGAAATTCCACTTGCCGAGGAAGTCGCGCAACTGCTGGGTCGGCACGCCGGGAGCGATTTCGGCCAGGTGGTCGATCGGGCTGACGCCGGCATGCAGCGATTCGACCGTGTGCTGGGCGAAATAACCGATGCGCAGGTCCGGATGGCCGCCGCGTTCGCCGGTCAGCAACTCCAGCTCGCCGACCAGCGACTTGACCAGGGTCGACTTGCCGGCGCCGTTCGGGCCGAGCAAGGCGATGCGGTCGCCGGCTTCGAGGATGAAACTGACGTCGTCCAGCACCACGTGGTCGCCGTAACCGCAATCGGCATGGATCAGGCGCAGCAACGCGTGCGGCAGCTTGGCCGGCGCCGGGAACTCGATCCGCATCGCGCGTTCCATCCGCACCGCCTCGGTGCCGACCATCTTGGCCAGGCGCTTGACCCGCGACTGCGCCTGCTTGGCCTTGGCCGCGCTGGCGCTGAAACGGTCGATGAAGCTCTGCAGGTGGGCGCGCTCGGCCTGCTGCTTTTCGTGAGTGATCTGCTGCAGGCGCAGGTGTTCGGCGCGCTGGCGTTCGAACGAGGTGTAATCGCCGGTATACAGCTTGGCCTTGCCGTCGTGCAAGTGCAGGGTGTGGGTGGTGACCTCGTCGAGGAACTCGCGGTCGTGCGAGATCAGCAGCAAGGTGCCCGGGTACTTGAGCAACCACTGCTCCAGCCACAGCACCGCGTCCAGGTCCAAATGGTTGGTCGGTTCGTCGAGCAGCAGCAGGTCCGACGGCGTCATCAGCGCGCGCGCCAGGTTCAGGCGCACGCGCCAGCCGCCGGAGAACTCCTTGACCGCGCGTTCGTGGGTATCGGCGGAAAAGCCCAGGCCGTGCAGCAGCTTGCCGGCGCGCGCGGTGGCGTCGTAGCCGCCGAGTTCCTCGAGCTGGTGGTGGGCCTCGGCGACCGCTTCCCAGTCCTCGCGCTCGACCGCTTCGCGCTCGTCGACGATGACCTTGTAGACGTTGGCGTCGCCGGACAGCACGAAGTCCAGCGCGGCATCGTCCAGGGCCGGGGTTTCCTGGGCCACGCTGGCGATGCGCACGCGGTTGGGCACGTCGATGTCGCCGCGGTCGGCCTCGACCTCGCCCTGGATCGCCGCGAACAGCGAGGACTTGCCGGTGCCGTTGCGGCCGATCACGCCCACCCGCCAGCCGGCGTGCAGGGTCAGGTCTACGTTGGACAGCAGCAGGCGTTCGCCACGCCGCATGGCGAAATCACGGAAAGAAATCATGCGGATATGGTCGCATGACTGATCGGTATTTGCTCATGAACACAAGTTCGGCCGCTGCCGGGGCGGCCGTCGAATAATCGGGACGTCGGCCTCAGACCGCCCCCACGCGTCAACGAGCTCGCCTCCCGCGGCAAAGCGCCCCCTCGCGCCGGCCGTGGCGGCGGCGCTCGCCCTGACGTCCCCCGTTCGACCGCCCGGAGTCCTCATGTCCCGCCGCCTGTCCCTGCTCAGCACCGCCGTATCGATCGCCCTGGCCACCGCTCCCGCCTGGGCCCAGGCCCCCGATGGGCAAGCCCCGGCCGCGCCGGCTCAGACCGCTCCCGACCCGGGCGCCGCCAACCCGACCAACCTCGACACCCTGATTGTCACCGGCACCCGGGTCAGCGACCGTACCGTCGCCGAATCCACCGCGCCGATCGACATCATCACCCCGCAGACTCTGGAAGCCACCGGCACGGTCGAGCTGGCCACCGCGCTCTCGCGCGCCCTGCCCTCGCTGAACTTCCCGCGCCCGGCCATCACCGATGCCACCGATGCGGTGCGCCCGGCGCAGTTGCGCGGCCTCGCCCCCGACCAGGTGCTGGTGCTGGTCAACGGCAAGCGCCGCCACACGACCTCACTGATCAATCTCAACGACAGCATCGGCCGCGGCTCTTCGCCGGTGGACCTCAACGCGATCCCGATTGCCGCGATCGAGCGCGTCGAAGTGCTGCGAGACGGCGCCTCGGCGCAGTACGGCTCCGACGCCATCGCCGGCGTGGTCAACATCGTGCTCAAGGGCAGCGGCACCGGCGGCAGCGTCGCCGCACGCTACGGCCAGTACAGCGCCGGCGACGGCAAGCAGTACCAGTTGTCCGGCGACGCCGGCTTCCAGTTCGGCGAGAACGGTGCGGTGCACCTGTCGGCCCAGGGCGGCCACAGCGACAACACCGACCGTGCCCGCCCCTACCTCGGCCCGGTCACCCCGACCAGCAACCCGCCCGGCAAGGTGGTGCACCGCTACGGCGACCCGGAGATCGACCAGGCCGCGCTGGCCTACAACGCAACGTGGAGCCCGAGCGAAGGCGTCGAGTTCTATTCCTTCGGCACCGCCAGCCGTCGCCGCGCCATCTCCAACGGCTACTTCCGCGCCCCCGGCAATCCCAACAACATCCGCTCGGTGTACCCGGATGGCTTCCTGCCGCAGATCGACAACGTCAGCCAGGACCGCGCCTTCGTGCTCGGCCTGCGCGGCCAGACCGCCGGCGGCTGGAACCTCGACCTGAGCTACAACTACGGCCAGAACCAGCTCGACTTCGACGTGCGCAACAGCATCAACCGCACCCTCGGCGCGGCCTCGCCGCGCGACTTCTACATCGGCGCGCTCGAAGTCACCCAGAACGTGCTCAACGCCGACTTCAACAAGTCCTTCGACGTGGGCTGGCTCAAGTACCCGCTGACCGTGGCCTTCGGCAGCGAATGGCGCGGCGAGAAGTTCAACCAGTCGCCCGGCGAACCGGCCTCGTATGTCGCCGGTCCCGAGCCCGGCGCGCCCGGCGCGCAAGTGTTCCCGGGCTTCACCCCGTCGGACGCCAGCCGCCGCAACCGCAACAGTCATTCGTTCTATGCCGACCTCGAAGCCGACGTGACCGACAAGCTCTCGCTCGGCGCCGCCGCGCGCTACGAGCGCTACAGCGATTTCGGCGAAACCACCTCGGGCAAGCTGTCGGCGCGCTACGCCTTCACCGACAAGGTCGCCCTGCGCGGCACCCTGTCGACCGGCTTCCGCGCACCGTCGCTGCAACAGCAGTTCTACCAATCGACCCAGACCGTGATCGTGCTGGGCGACCCGACCCCGTTCCAGGTCCGCACCTTCGCCGTCGACGACCCGGCGGCGATCGCGCTCGGCGCCGAGCCGCTGAAGGCCGAGGAGTCGACCAACATCGGCCTGGGCCTGGTGCTGCAGCCGGTCGAGTCGCTGTACATCACCGTCGACGCCTACCAGATCGACATCGACGACCGCATCATCCTCTCGGAAAATCTGCGCGGCCCGGCGGTGGCGAGTTTCCTGGAAGCGCGCGGCCACCGCGGCATCACCGGCGGCCGTTACTTCACCAACGCCGTCGACACCCGCACCCGCGGCATCGACATCGTCGGCAGTTATCGATGGTCGCTCGCCGCCGGCGCCATCGACCTGACCGCCGGCTACAACCGCAACAAGACCACCCTGGAGCGCATCGCCCCCAACCCGCCCGAGCTCACCGCCGGCGGCCTCAACCTGCAGCGCATCGGCCGCGTCGAACAGGGCCGCATCACCCAGGGCGCCCCGCGCGACAAGTTCTTCCTCGGCGGCAGCTGGATCACCGGTCCCTGGCGCTTCGACGCCACCACAACCCGCTACGGCGAGTTCCATACCTTCAACGACGACCCCAGCGGCGTCCGCGACCAGACCTACCGCGCGAAATGGACCCTCGACCTCGCCGCGACTTATTCCGTCGACGGCTGGGAGTTCACCGTCGGCGGCGACAACGTACTCAACGAATACCCCGACGAGTCGATCTACGCCAACAGCGAAAGCGGGCAGCTGCCGTACAGCGGCAATTCCCCGTTCGGGTTCAACGGCGCGTTCGCGTACGCCAAGGTCGGGTACAAGTGGTGAGCCGGTAGCGGCGACGAAGGTCGCCGCATCCGATCGGGAGGCCGCCGCAGGGCGGCCTTTCTGATTGTGGGGTTTGTTCAACCCGAGAGCGACCGGCTCCTCGATGGCACGATCGTCAGGTCCTGGCCGATGCGCCGCGAGACCGCAAGCCCGCGGTCGCGGCTTGCGCCGCTCCTACCCGAGAGCACCGCCGTAGTTGGCAGTTCCGTTGCCGTGCCGTTGCCATGAAGATTTTGCTGTTGCTGTGCGCAGCCGAGCACTCGCGAAGACGTAGAACACCCGGAGGGCAGCCTGCAGGGATGCAGGCCGTTTTTCATCGGGACAGGGATGTCCCGTATGTAGATCCCTGCGTCGGCGTCGAACACGCGGGCTCGTGATTCAAAGCAAAGCAACTTCTTTGGTTACCCTTCTTTTGTTGCTTTAGACAAAAGAAAGTAACCCGCCGCTTTAGTGGCGGAAGCTTTGGGTTTGATCTTGATCTTGCCTCAGAGAGACGCCGCAAGACCGTCACAGCGATGTCGCGGCTTGCGCCGCTCCTACCCTGGCGAAAGCGCGCCGCTTCGACGAACGGCGACGGCCCCGGCATCTCTGTGCGTCCCGTGGTCGCGGCTTGCACCGCTCCTACCCTGGCGAGGGCACGCCGCGTCCACGGATGACGACGGCCTCGCTATCTCTGCGCGCAACCCCACCCCCACCATCCCATTCCGCGCAAATCCGCGCCCAACCACCCCAAAGCCCCGCGCACAGCTGAACTCGCATTCATCCCTACACCTCCCGCGAACACGGGCCGATCCCCACCGACCGCCAGACCGTCACACCCGCACCACCCCTTGCGCGCAAGTCTCCGACACGCATCCTCCCCGGCGCCGCCTGACCGCCCAGGGGTAAAAATGTTTCAGAAACAATCATTTGCAAGCGCCGCAACAACGAGAAGGACTTGCATCCAACGGCCTCGCGACACATCCTAAAAGGACTACATCACAGGAGAGCCGATGCATCACACGTCCCTGATCGCCATCCTGGTAGCCGGTTTCGTACTCGCCTTCATCTTCGGCGCCATCGCGCAACGCCTGCGGCTGTCGCCGCTGGTGGGCTATCTCATCGCCGGCATCGTCGCCGGCCCCTTCACGCCGGGCTTCGTCGGCGACCAGACCCTTGCGCCGCAATTGGCCGAAATCGGCGTGATCCTGCTGATGTTCGGCGTCGGCCTGCATTTCTCCCTGCGCGACCTGCTCGAGGTCAAGAACATCGCCTTGCCCGGCGCAGTCGTGCAGATCGTCGCCGCTACCGCGCTGGGCTGGGGCCTGGCCTGGCTGCTCGGCTGGAGCCACGGCGCCGGCCTGGTGTTCGGGCTGGCGCTGTCGGTGGCCAGTACCGTGGTGCTGCTGCGCGCGCTTGAGGAACGGCGCCTGGTGGAGACCGCCAAAGGGCGCATCGCGGTCGGCTGGCTGATCGTCGAAGACCTGGCGATGGTGCTCGCGCTGGTCTTGCTGCCGGCTCTGTCGGGCCTGCTCAAGGGCGAAGCCACCGAGGGCTCGGAAGTATGGAGCCAGCTCTTCATCACCTTGGCCAAGGTCGGCGCGTTCATCGCGGTGATGCTGATCGTCGGCCGCCGGGTCATCCCCTGGATTCTCGAACGCGTGGCCGGCACCGGTTCGCGCGAGTTGTTCACTCTGTGCGTGCTGGCGATCGCGCTCGGCGTCGCGTTCGGTTCGGCCGAACTGTTCGGCGTGTCGTTCGCGCTCGGCGCGTTCTTCGCCGGGATGATGCTCAACGAGTCCGAGTTCAGCCATCAGGCCGCCGCCGAGACCCTGCCGCTGCGCGATGCGTTCGCGGTGTTGTTCTTCGTCTCGGTCGGCATGTTGTTCAACCCGATGATCCTGGTCGAACGGCCGGTGGAAGTGGTCGCCACTTTCGCGATCATCGTGATCGGCAAGTCGGTGGCCGCCTACGCCATCGTGCGCGCGTTCGGCAAACCCAATTCGACCGCGATCATGATCTCGGCCAGCCTGGCCCAGATCGGCGAGTTCTCCTTCATCCTCGCCACCCTCGGCGTGGAACTGAAGATCCTGCCGAAGGAAGGCCAGGACCTGATCCTCGCCGGCGCGCTGCTGTCGATCATCGTCAATCCGCTGCTGTTCGCCTGGCTCGATCGCAAGCAGGCGCGCGAGGCCGCGGCCGCGATCGAGGCCAGGATCGACCCGATCGCACCGCCGGTGCCGGCCGACATCGACCAGCACGTGATCCTGATCGGCTACGGCCGGGTCGGCAGCGAGCTCGGCCGCCTGTTGACCGAGCACAAGGTGCCGCTGGTGGTGATCGACGGCGAGGACAGCCTGGTCGACAAGGCGCGCGCCGCCGGACTGCCGGCGGTGTTCGGCAACGCGGTCAACGAGCGGGTACTGCGCGAAGCGCTGCCGGAACGCGCGACCACGGTGATGGTGGCGATCCCGAACGCGCTCGAAGCCGGCGAAATCATCGCGCGCTTGCGCGAGATCAACCCGGCCCTGAGCATCGTCGCCCGCGCCCACAGCGACAACGAGGTCAAGCACCTGCTCGAACACGGCGCCGACGGCGCGGTGATGGCCGAGCGCGAGCTGGCCCACAGCCTGGCCGAGATGGTCATGGCCGCGCCGGTCTACCGCGGCGCGCGCCAGCTGCCGCCTTCGACCGCGCTCACCTGAGCGCGGTTCTTCCGCTTCGAACAGACACGAGTCCAGAACGACCATGAGCGAGCCCGACCCCTCCAGCACCGACGCCGCGACCGACGCCGACGCCGCTCCACAACTCAGCGCGGCCGAAGCGCGCATCATCGGCAGCCTGATCGAGAAGGAAGCGACCACTCCGGACGTTTATCCGCTGACCCTCAACGCCATCGTCACCGCCTGCAACCAGAAGACCGCGCGCGAACCGACGATGCAACTGGAACAGGGCGAGGTCGCCAATGCCCTGCGCCGGCTGGAGACGCGCGGCTGGGTGAAGTCGCAGCACAGCTCGCGCGCCGAGCGCTATTCGCATCGCGCCGCCACCGTGCTCGACCTGACCCGTCCGCAGACCGCTCTGCTCGGCTTGTTGCTGCTGCGCGGGCCGCAGACCACCCACGAGTTGCTGTCGCGTAGCGAACGAATGGCCAAGTTCGAATCGGTCGGCGACGTGCAGTACGCGCTGGAGCGCCTGGCCCAGCACAACCCCACCATCGTGCGGGTGATCCCGCGCCAGAGCGGGCAGCGCGAAGACCGCTACGGCCATTTGCTCAGCGGCGAACCGGTGTATGTCGGCGGCGGGTCGGGCGATGAAGGAGGCAACGCATCGGCTCCCTCCTCGGCCGTGCTCGAACGCATCGCCGAGCTGGAAGCCAAGGTCGCCGACCTGGAAGCCCGGCTGGAAGCCGCCGGGGCCTGAGCGCGGGCAGTCGCGCCTGCCCCGAGGCCTTCGGGGCAGGAGCGGCGCAAACCGCGACCGCCATCGATCCGGTGGCGGTGCAATGCAAGGTCCGCGTCGTGGCCTCTGTAGGAGCGGCGTGAGCCGCGACCGCCATCGGCCCCGATGGCGGCGCAATCGGATGCATAGCGGCGTGGCAGGAATGGGCAGGATGTCGATTCGCGACCGGCACTGTCGCCGCAGCGGGTCACTGCGCGGTCGCGGCATACGCCGCTCCTACCCCTCAAACGCTGCGCCGCGACTCAATCCCGATCCTGCAACGGCAGGTAGATATCGGTGCGCAGCAGCGGTTCCGGCACTTCGTCGGGGTCGTCGAGATATTCGTGGTGCAGCGGCGCATCGCGCAAGGATTCGCCGCTGTCGGGCAACCAGCGCGCCAGCAAGGCATCGGTCAGCGCCTCCAGTCCGTCGAAGGCGCCGACGTGACGGACGCGGGCGTAGCGGCCGCCGCCCAATCGCATCGTGCGCAGTCCGTCGCCGGCGTCGGGTTGCACCGGCGCGCCGAGGGCGATCATGCAATCGAAGGCGCAGGCCTGTGGCGGGGTGTCGCGGCGGTCGTCCCAGGGCACGCCGAACAGACCGGTCAGGGTATCCAGCAGGCCGCGCTCGGCGGCCCAGCCGAACAGGCGGCCGAAGCCGTCGTTCTGCTCCGGGTAGGCACCGGTGACGCGCAAGGCGAGCACGTGGAAGGGATCGACGCTGACCACCTCGACCCGCAACGGCGACGACTGCGCGGACTCGCTCTCGGCCGGCAGCGACAGGCGTTCGATCTCGCGCCGCAGGCGTTTGGGCTCGGCGCGCAACTCGCTCGGGGTGCCGCCGACGCTTTGGCGGAACGCGCGGGTGAATGCCTGTGGGGTCTGGTAGCCGACCGCGAGCGCGGCGTCGGTGATGCTGAGCTCGGCGCTGGCGAGCAGGCGCAGCCCTTGCAACAGGCGCAGTCGCGCCACCGTCTGGCCGGTGGTCTCGCCGGTCATTGCGCGATAGACGCGATGGAAGTGGAACGGCGAGAACGAGGCCGCCTCGGCGAGCCGGTACAACTCGGGCGGCTCCTCGCCGCGCGCGATCGATTGCTCGATCAGGGCGACGGCGCGGCCGATGCGGCGCTGGTGGGCATCGCGGGTGCCGGCCTTCGAGGCGGGGCCGCTGCGTTCCCGGCTCGGGCGCTCCCGACTCGGGCGTTCCTGACACGGGTGCTGCTTGACCGAGGCCATGGCCGGACTCCTTGCGGACGGTGCGGGATCGGTCGAGCCTGGCAGGTCGGCGCCACCGCGGCGGTTCACATCTTGCGCTTTCGCAGCCGGCCGGACCGGGCTCGGCAGATCGGCCGCGCCGGCGCGCGTCAGTAGGACAGCGCCATGGCGACCAGCACCGCGGCTTCGATGAGTTCGGTCAGCGCACCACAGGTGTCGCCGGTCATGCCCTGCAGGCGCCGCAGGCAGGCATGGCGCCAGTAAGCGAACACGAGCGCGGCGACGGCAAGCGCCAGCCCCCCGCGCCAGCCGCCTATCGCGCAGAACCCGGCGCTGGCGACGAGCGCGACGAGGCAGGCCGCGCGCGGCGCGTCGACCAGGCGCTGGCCGAGGCCGCCGCTGCGCACATACGGCAGGCTCACGAAGGCCAAGGTCAGGGCCGCGCGCGCCAGCACCGGCGCGATCAGCAAGGGCACCCAGGCCGGCGCCGGCAGGCTCGCCAGGCCGGCGAACTTCAACAGCAGCGCCAGCACCACCGCGACCACGCCAACCGGGCCGCTGCGTGGGTCCTTCATGATGGTCAGGGTGCGCTCGCGGGCCTGCTCCGGCGTGGCGCCCATGCCGCCGACCCAGGCGTCGGCGCTGTCGGCGAGGCCGTCCAGATGCAGGGCACCGGTCGATACCACCCAGGCCGCAAGCAGCAACGCCGCCGAGATCGGCGGCGGCCGGGTCTGCAGGACCCAGGCCAGTGCGCACAGCAGCAGACCGATCAACAGGCCGGCGGCCGGATACCAGGCCAGCGAACGCGATTGCGCCAGGGGATCGTCGAACACGCGCGCCGGCACCGGAACCCGGGTCAGGAATCCGATCGCGGCCAGCAAAGCGCGCATCAACCGTCGACCGGGTCCGCTTGCTGCTCTTGCGAGGGCGCTTGCGCCGAGGCGAATTCGTTGGCGTGGTCCGGAGCCGGCGGCCACGACAGCGGATGCAGCGAGGCGTGGGCGACGTCGATGTTGAGCATTTCGCTGTAGCGCCGGCCGGCGGCCAGGCAACGCAGCAGGCGGATCACGCCGCCGTGGGTGATCACCAGCACGCGGCGGCCGGGATACTCGCGCAGGATCTCGGCGAGCGCGCCGGTCAGGCGCGCGGCGAACGCGGCGAAGGTTTCCGCGCCCGGCGGCGGATACGCGACCGGGTCGGCCCAAAACCGCGCCAGCGCCTCGCCTTCGTGGTTGGCGATGGCGTCCACCGGCCGGCCTTGCCACTCGCCGAAGTGGTATTCGCGCAGCCGAGGTTCCAATGCCAGCGGCAGCCCGCGCGACTGCGACAGATCGCGCGCGAACGCGGCGCATCGCTGCAACGGCGAACTCACGACGACGTCCCACTCGCGCCCACGCACCGCGTCGCGCATCTGCCGCCAGCCCAGTTCGAGCAGGCTGTCGTCGAGCTGTCCGCGGTAGCTGCGATGGCCGGTGTCGCCATGGCGCAGCAGGTCGATCAGGGTGGCGCTGGAACTCATCGCATCGGCTCCGGTCCTTGTGCGCGGCATGGGTTCGTCGGGGCCCACATCATGCCTGTTGCAAGGCCGCCTCGGACACTCCCGCCTGGGCGAAGGTGGCCATGCCGTTGTGCAGGGCGCAGGCCGAGCGCAGCAGCGGCACGGCGACTGCGGCGCCGCTGGCCTCGCCCAGGCGCATGCCGAGGTCGAGCAAGGGCTGCGCGCCGAGCGCCTGCAGCACCGCGGCGTGGCCGCGTTCGTGCGAACGATGCGCGTACAGGAACCAATCGCGGCAACTCGGGTTGAGGGCCTGGGCGGCCAGCGCGGACACGCTGGCGATGAACCCGTCGACCAGCACCGGCAAGCCGGCCTGGGCCGCGGCGATATAGGCGCCGGCCAATGCGGCGATCTCGAAACCGCCGAGGCAGCGCAGGCGCTCCCAGGCGTCGCCGGCACCGGCGTGCAGGACCAGCGCGCGTTCGATCACGCCGACCTTGTGGGCGATGCCCTCGGCATCCAGGCCGGTGCCCGCGCCGCTCAACTCGGCCGGGGAACGGCCGAGCAAGGCGCTCGCGAGCGCCGAGGCCGAAGTGGTGTTGGCGATGCCCATTTCGCCGCCGATGAACAACTGCGCCGCGCCGTCGAGCGCGGCGCGCACGCTGGCGGCGCCGGCGCCCAGGGCCGTGCGCAACTGCGCCTCGCTCATCGCCGGCGCCTCGCAGAAGTTGGCCGTGCGCTCGGCGATGATCGCCCGATGCACGCCGCGGATCGGACCGGGGTCGTTGACCGTGCCGAGGTTGACCACGTCGAGGGTCGCGCCGAGGCTGCGCGCAAGCACGCTGATCGCCGCGCCGCCGTGGGCGAAGTTGCGCACCATCTCGCCCGTCACCGCCTGCGGGAACGCCGAGACGCCCTCGGCGGCGACGCCGTGGTCGGCGGCGAACACGCTGATCCAGACCCGGTCGGCTTTCGGCGTCGGCGTGCGCTGCAGCGCCGCCAGCCGCACCGCGAGTTCCTCCAGCGCGCCGAGCGAGCCCGGCGGTTTGGTCAGCCGGGTCTGGCGCGCGCGCGCCTGGCTTTCGATGTCGGCGTCCCGAGGTGCGCAACCGCGCAGCCACCACTTGCTTTCGTCGTTCAAGTTCCGGTTCCTCGCGTACTCGGCTCCGCAGCGAGCGGAGCGCCTTTCAATACCAGCGGCAAACCCGCCGCCACGAACACCACCCGGTCGCACAACGCACCGAGCGCCTGGTGCAGGCGCCCCGCCTCGTCGACGTAGCGGCGCGTCAACGCGCCCATCGGCACCACGCCGAGGCCGACCTCGTTGCTGACGAGCAGCACCCGGCCCGGCAGATCCGCGAGAGACGACAGCAAGGCCTCGCGCTCGCGCCCGAACACGGTCCCGTCTTCGGCGCCGAGCAGGTTGCTGAGCCACAGGGTCAGGCAATCGACCAACAGGCAGCGGTCCGGCGCGGCATGGCGGCGCAACGCCGCGGCCAGGGCGATCGGCTCTTCGATGCAGCCCCAATGCGCCGGGCGGCGCGCGCGATGGTGGGCGATGCGTTCGCGCATTTCCTCGTCTCCGGCCTGGCCGGTGGCGAGGTAGACGACCTCGTCGGACTCGGCCGCCAGGCGTTCGGCCAGCGCGCTCTTGCCCGAGCGCGCGCCGCCGAGGATCAGGCTGTGCATAGCGCTTCCTCCAAGCCGAACCATTGCGCGAGCCGGGCGGTGTCGAGATGGGCCTCGACCGCATCGGCGAGCCGATCGATGCTGGCCTCGCGCAGGCCGCGCATGTCGAGCGGCTCGGCGTCTGCCAGGCCGGCCCAGCGCAGCATCGCCGCCAACGCCGCCGGTTGGTCGAACAAGCCGTGCATATAGCTGGCGAGAATCTGGCCGTCGGCGGAGACCGCGCCGTCGGCGCGGCCATCGTCCAGGCGCAGGGCCGGCGACCCCAAGGCCGGGCCGCGGCTGATGCCGCAATGGATTTCGTAACCGGCCGCCTCCGCTGCACCGTCGCTGTCGCCGATGACGAAGCGGCCGCGCACGTTGCGCAGTTGCTTGTGCGAGTCGAGTTCGGTTTCCAGATCGAGCCAGCCCAGGCCTTCGCTGGAACCGGGCTCGCCTTCGATGCCGAGCGGGTCGTGGACCGCGCGGCCGAGCATCTGCAGGCCGCCGCAGATGCCGATCAGCTTGCCGCCGTAACGCAGATGCCGCGCGATCGCCTCGGCCCAGCCGTTGCGCCGCAGCCAGGCGAGGTCGGCGCGGGTCGACTTCGAGCCCGGCAATACGATCAGGTCGCAGGCCGGCGGCGCTTCGCCCGGGCCGACGAACACGCAATCGACTTGCGGATGCGCCCGCAGGGGGTCGAAGTCGTTGTGGTTGCTGATCCGCGGCAACGCCGGCACCGCCACGCGCAGGCGCGCCCCGGCAATGCCGGCGTGCTCGCGCGGCAAGGCGTCCTCGGCCTCCAGGTGCAGGCCGTGCAGATACGGCAGCACGCCGAGCACCGGTTTGCCGGTCTCGCGTTCGAGCCAGTCGAGCCCGGGTTGCAGCAAGGCGATATCGCCGCGGAACCGATTGATGACGAAACCGACCACGCGCGCACGTTCGCTTTCGGACAACAGCGCCAAGGTGCCGACCAAATGTGCGAACACCCCGCCCCGGTCGATGTCGGCGATCAACAGCACCGGGCAGTCGACCGCCTCGGCATAGCCCATGTTGGCGATGTCGTTGGCGCGCAGGTTGATCTCGGCCGGGCTGCCGGCGCCTTCGACCACCACCGCGTCGTAGCCTTCGACCAGGCGCCCGTGCGAGGCGAGCACGGCGTCGAGAGCGACCCGCTTGTAATCGTGGTAGCCGCGCGCGTCCATGTTGGACACCGCGTGGCCATGCAGGATCACCTGCGCGCCGATGTCGCTGTTGGGCTTGAGCAGCACCGGATTGAAGTCGGTGTGCGCGGCCACCCGGGCCGCCTGCGCCTGCACCGCCTGGGCGCGCCCGATCTCGCCGCCGTCGGCGGTGACCGCCGAGTTCAGGGCCATGTTCTGCGGCTTGAACGGCGCCACCGCGACGCCACGCCGATGCAGCCATCGGCACAGCGCGGTCACCAATGCGCTCTTGCCGGCATCGGAGGTGCAGCCCTGCACCATCAGCACGCGCGCGCTCACGACGCGGTCCTCGCGCCGATGGTCTCGGCCAGCGCGGTGTCCAATCGTGCCCATTGCGCGGCGTCGCCGGGCAGGCCGAAGCGCAGGCTCGCCGGCGCGTCGAACAAGCGGGTAAGAATGCCGCGCCGGGCCAGCGCCTCGTGCAGCTGCGCGGCCTCGACGCTGCGATGCCATTGGAAGAAGGCGCTGCCGCCGCTCGGCGCGAGGCCATGCACGTGCAGCAGCTCGGCCAGGCGCGCGCCTTGAGCACATAGTCGCACGCGCATTGCCGCCTGCCAGGCGCGGTCGGCGAAGGCGTGGCGCAATACGTAACGGGTCGGACCGGCCACGGTCCAGGGGCCGAGCCGGTCGCGCAAGCGGTCCAGCAGGGCCGGCGCGGCGCAGACAAAGCCGGCGCGCGCACCGGCCAGGCCGAAGAACTTGCCGGCCGAACGCAACACGATCAGCCCCTCGCGCCCGCTGTGCGCGCACAGGCTGTGTTCGGGTGTCGCGTCCATGAAAGCCTCGTCGATCAGCAGCCAGCCGCCGCGCGCGGCGAGGCGTGCGTGCAGGTCGAGCAGACGTTCGCGCTCGAAGCGATCGCCGCCGGGGTTGTTGGGATGGATCAGCACGATCACATCGAAGCCGTCGGCATCGGCGATCAGCTCGTCGGCCATGCGCAACTCGACCCGATGGCCGCAGCGGCGCCAGGCATGCGCATGTTCGGCATAACCCGGCGCCAGCACGCCGACCCGCGACGCTTCGCGTAGTTCAGGCAGGGCCTGGATCGCCGCCTGCGAGCCGGCGACCGGCCACAACGCCGGCGCAGCATAGTATTCGCGGGCCGCTTCGATCAGGCCGTCGTCGTCCTCGGGCAGGCGATGCCAGGCGCGCGCGGGAATCTCCGGTACCGGCCAGGCCACCGGGTTGATGCCGGTGGACAGGTCCAGCCAGCGTTCGGCCGGGATGCCGTAACGCTGCGCGGCACGTAGCAGACGGCCTCCGTGCTCAAGCATGCGCTGATCTCCTGCCGCTCGGTGGAACCGCATCGTGCCTGCGAAAATGCAGCGATTGCGTGATGAAGGAAAGGTCGAACGCGACGCCGCATCGGGACGCGCCGACAGCGAAACACAGGGGCTTCGCCGCGATCAATGAATGCCTCGAAGCACAATGAATATCGCAATGAACATCGACCGGCCGCAGCAGCGCGTGCGCGGCCGGTGCGGGCGTGCCGACGGCGGCATGCGCGACCGCGAATGCCGTCACCCCCAGCAACCACAGCACCACACCGCGCCCGACCAAGCCTTGCGCGCAGACGATCGAACGCGCGTCCGGCGCCTGCCCTTCGCCGAGCACCGGCCGTTGCTCCCACACGCCGTGGTAAGGCGCCGCGCCGCCGACGCGCACGCGCAAGGCCCCCGCCCCCGCCGCCATCACCGGGCCGGCATTCGGGCTGCCCCACCGCGGCGCCTGCCGCCGCCAGCACCGCAGCGCGGCGGCGGTGTCGCCGAGCACCGCATAAGTCGCCGCGGTCAGGCGCGCCGGCACCCAGTTCAGGACGTCGTCGATGCGCGCCGCGGCCCAGCCGAAGCGCTCGTAACGCGCAGTGCGATAGCCCCACATCGCATCGAGCGTATTGGCCAGCCGATACAGCACCGCCCCGCCGGGCCCGAGCACGGCGAACCAGAACAGCGCGCCGAACACCGCGTCGTTGCCGTTCTCCAGCACCGACTCGGTCGCCGCGGCGGCGACGCGTTCGGCGTCGAGCGCCTCGGTGTCGCGGCTGACGATGCGGCCGACCGCCGCGCGCGCCGCGTCCAGGTCGCCATCGCTCAGCGCGCGCGCGACCGGCGCGGCGTGTTCGCCGAGGCTGCGCAGACCCAGCGCGAGATACAGCACGCCGGCCGCGTAGGCGGCGCCCAGCCACGGCGAACGCGCCTGCAACTCGAACTGCAGCCAGGCCGCGAGCAGGCTCGCCGGCAACACCGCCGCGGCCCAGGCCAGCACGCCGAGACCACGACGTTCGCCGTAGCAGCGGGCTTCGATCGCCCGCGCCATGCGCCCGAACCCGACCAGCGGATGCGCCCGCCGCGGTTCGCCGAGCAGACGATCCAGCACCACTGCGCTCAACATCGCGATGGCGAGCGTCGGCGGGCTCATGGCCGCAAGAGCTCGAGCGCCGCGGCCGGATTCGAGGGGAAATAGAAGTGAACGAAACTCGCGCTCATGCGGCGGTCGCGGTACACCGCTTCGCGGCTCGGCCCGCCATTCGGGTTGACCGATTCGGCGATCGCCGCCGCTTCGACCTCGGCGCGGGCGTAATGGAAGGTGTGCCCGCGCAAGCCGCCCTCGGGCAGCTCGACCGATTGCAGGCCGAGCGCGGCCATGCGCGTCTGCATCACCGCGTGCCCGGGCAGCAGGCCGGCCATGGCGGCGCGCTCGCCGTCGCGGTCGGTCAACGAGTCGAGCGCGTACAACAGGCCGCCGCACTCGGCCAGCAGCGGCTTGCCGGCGTCGCGATGCGCATGCAGGGCGTCGCGCAATACGACGTTGTCGGCCAGGGCCTGCAGGTGCAGCTCCGGATAGCCGCCGGGCAACCAGGCCGCATCGCACTCGGGCAGGCCGTCGCCGGCCAGCGGCGAGAAAAACCTGAACTCGGCGCCGGCCGCGCGCAGCAGCTCCAGATTGGCCGGATACAGGAAACAGAACGCGGCGTCGCGGGCGATCGCGATGCGTGCGCCTCGCAGCAGCGCCGGTACCGGTCGAGCCGCGCGTCCAGGTCGCCGAGTTCGCCCGCCGCGACCAGGCCGAGGTGACGCTCGGGCAGGGCCAGGCCGGGGTCGCGCGGCAAGGCGCCGTGCCAGCGCAGGTCGGCCGGCAGGCTGTCGCGCAACAACTGCGCGTGATAGGCGCTGCCGATGCGGTTGGCGGCGACGCCGTACACCTGCAGGCCGTCGCGATAACGCGCCAGCCCGGTCGCCAGCGCGCCGAAGGTCTGCGCCATCGCCGAACCGTCGAACAGCCCCATCACGCCCTCGATCAGGATCAGGTCGGCCTCGACAGCGGCCGCATGCAGCCGCGCGCGCACGTCCTGCTCGCCGCACATCCACAGGTCGAGTTGGTAAACAGGTTGCCCGCTGGCGCGTTCGAGCACCATCGGGTCGAGGAAGTCCGGCCCGGTCTTGAACACCCGCACCCGCCGCCCCTGCCGCGCGTGCCAGCGCGCGATCGCCGCGGTGACGCTGGTCTTGCCCTGGCCGGAGGCGGGGGCGGAGACGAGCAAGGCGGGACAAGCTCGGGACTCGGGACTGGGGACTCGGGACTCGGCCGAAGCCGCAGCGGCGGCCGCAGTCGCCGGCGTGCCCAGGGACGCGTCTGATTTTTCGTTGCCAATAGCCATCGCTCGTCCTGTCAGTGCCTACGAATCCCGCTTGCGAGTCCCGAGTCGTAGTCCCGCTTACGAGTCCCGAGTCCCCAGCCCCAAGCCCCGGCTTCACCGGCTTCAAAGCTCTATCCCCTTCTGCGCCTTGATCCCCGCCTTGAACGCGTGCTTGACCACGCGCATCTCGGTGACGGTGTCGGCCGCTTCGATCAGGGCATCGGGGGCGCCGCGGCCGGTGATGACCACATGCTGCCGCTCCGAGCGCGCCGCGACTGCGGCGAGGACGTCGTCGAGTGCGACATAGCGATGCGCCAGGGCGATGTTCAACTCGTCGAGCAGAACGAAGTCGTAGCCGGGGTCGGCCATCATCTTCGCCGCGATCGCCCAGGCCGACTGCGCAGCGCGGATGTCGCGCTCCTTGTCCTGGGTCTCCCAGGTGAAACCCTCGCCCATGACGTGGTAGTCCAGCTCCTCGAAGCGCCGGAAGAAGGCCTCTTCGCCGGTCGAGAAGCTGCCCTTGATGAACTGCACCACCCCGCACTTGAACCCATGCCCGAGCGAACGCGCGAGCATGCCGAAGCCCGAGGAGCTCTTGCCCTTGCCGTTGCCGGTGTTGACCACCAGCACGCCGCGCTCGATCGTCGCCTGGGCGATCTTGCGGTCGATCAGTTCCTTCTTGCGCTGCATGCGTTCGCGGTGGCGCTCCTCGCTGCTCGCAGCGTAACCGGCGCGATCGCCCGGGCCGTTGGTGTCGTGCGCGCTCATGCGGCCGCTCCGCTGCGTTGGCGCGCCGCCAGGCTGCGCACGAGGGCATAGACCACGAAGGCCAGGCCGACATAACCGGCCAGGGTGCCGAGCGCGCGCGGGTAGTACTGCGGGATGCGGTCGATGAAACCGGCCAGGGTCGCGTCCGGATAGCGGCCGGACAGGAAATAGAACCCGCCCTTGGAAATCAGGTAAGCCGCCACCGAAGTCGCCAGCACCACCAACACCAGCCGCGGCGCCGTGCCCCAATGGTCGCGATGCAGATGCGCATACACGCGCCCGCCCAGCCATAGCGCGCCATAGGCCAAAGCCAGCGCCCAATACGCCGGCGACAGGCACCAGTCGGTGATGCGGCCGAGCGCCAGGCTGCCCAGGTCGAGCGACGAGGAAAGCACGAAGAACGCCGGGAACGCCCAGACCGGGCGCAGCAAGGCGCCGACCAGGAAGAACACCGCCCATGACGCGCTGGGCAAGGCGTCGACGCTGGCGAAGTGCTGGCCGCGGGTGCAGATCATCAGCAGCGCCAGCGGCGCGCCGGTCGCGATCAGCGCCGACCGCGATTCCAGCGGCAGCGCCGCGGACGAGGCGACGGGAAGAGAGTGGGACATTTCAAGCTCCGGACGGCGTAGGGACGGCGACTGCGACGACGATCAACGGTGAGCGCTCGGCTGCGAGACCGGCGGCCGGGCGATGCGCGCGACCGCGGCGTGCGCGACGAGCGCCACCGCGATGTAACTCATGGTGGTGCGTACGAACAGCGGACCCCAGCGCCAGACCCGGCTCAGATACTCGGCGAGGTTCGGCTCGGCGTAGCGGCCGCCGAACCAGTAGAAGGCGCCGTTGGAAATCAGGAACGAGACACTGCCGGCGACGAAGGCCGCGCCGAAGGCCCGGGCGAATCCGCGCCAGCCGGCCGGCATCCGCGGCGCATACCAGCGCGCGGCGTACCACAACACCGCGTAGGCCAGCAGCAGGAAGGCATACGAGGGCGTCACGCAGTAGTGGTCGAAGAAATTCAGGCCGCGCCCGGTGATCGCGAAATAGTCGATGGCGACCGCGGCGAGCAGGAACGCCGCAAAGCCCAGGTGGCGGCGCAAATACAGGCCGCCGAGAAAGAACACCGCCATCGAGGCGTCGGGCAGATGCAGCAGGTCGCCGAAGTGATGGAAGCGCGTGGCGATCATCGCCATCAGCAGCACGCAGGACACGCTCAATTGGATAGGGCCGGGCAAGTTTTTCATCGCGACTCTCGATAGGCGCCGGCAACCCGGGGGCCGCCGGCAAAGCCCGCGACGCGGGCCGAGGCTGCTGATCCGTCAGCGGGAAGGCCGGTAACGCAGGGTCAACAGATAATTGCGCCCGGGCTGGTTGTAGAACGCGGCGGTTTCGTACCGCCGGTCGAACACGTTGTTCGCGGCCAGTTGCAGGTTCCAGGCCGGGTTGAAGGCGTAGCCCAGGCGCAGATCGGCGAGCGCGTAGCCGGCGAGGCGGCGGGTATTGGCCAGGTCATCGTAGCGATCGCCCGCGGCGTAGATGCTGGCGCCGAACGACCAGGCGCCGTCGCCGACCGCGAAGCGGCGGTCGGCATCGATGCGAGCGCTCTGCCGCGCGCGACGCGGCAGCAGCTTGTCGCGGCTGGCGCCGCGGCTGTCGTTGCGCGGGTCCAGCCAGGTCGCGCTGGCGCGCAGATCCCAGTCGGCCAAGCGGGTGTCGAATGCCGCTTCCAGGCCGCGGATGCGTGCACGGTCGACGTTGCCGGGCAAGCCAGTCGAAGCGTCGTACGCGATCAGCTCGTCGATGTCGCTCTCGTAGGCGTTGAGCGACCACACGTGCTGGCGGCGCGCGCCGTGGGTGCCGCGCAGGCCGATCTCGACGCTGCGCGAAGTCTCCGGCGCCAGGCCGGCATTGCCGTAGCCGGGGTAGTACAACTCGTTGAAGGTCGGCGCCTTGAACGCGGTGCCGTAGCTCGCGGTCAAACGCAGCGCCTCGCTGAGATTCCAGCCCCACAACAGGCTGCCGGTGGACTCGCCGCCGAACTGGCTGTCGTCGTCGCGGCGCAGGCTGGCCTGCAGCGCATGCGCACCGAAACTCTGCTGCCACTGGCCGAAGGCGCCGCGCAGGATGCGGGCGCCGCGGGCATATCGGGTGTTGCTGTCGATGCGGTCGCGCTGCCAGTCGAAGCCGAGCGTGAGCAGGCCGCTGCCGATGCCGATATCGCCCTGCACCGAGCCGAGCTGGCGGCGGGTCTCGAAAGTGCTGGAGTACTTGCCGTTCTTGTAGGTGTCGCTGAGGTCTTCGCTGCGTCCGGCGCTGGCGCTGAGGTTGAAGCGGTCGCTGGGCCGGTAGCGCAACCTGGCGCCGGCGACCTGCTGCACGCCGTCGGCCTCGTTGTTCTGGCTGCCGTCGTACTGGTTATGGTTTTCGGCGCGCAGCAGCCGCGCTTCGGCGTCCCACTGCTCGTTGAAGCGATAGCCGCCCTGCAAGGTCAGCGAATCGCTGCGATAGCCGTCGCGGTCCGGCGAGTTCGTGAAACATCCGGCGCCGCCCGGTGAGGGTTTGCCGCGGCAGGCGTTGATGCCGTCGGTATCTTCATGGGCGGCATGGATCGAGTACCAGCCGCGCTCGCCCTTGCCGGCGACGCCTGCGCTGCCGCGGTGGGTGGCGTAACTGCCGATCGAGGCGCTGAAGCTCGGCACGAACGCGCCCTGCGGGCGCCGGGTGAAGATCTGGATGACGCCGCCGATGGCCTCGGAACCGTACAGGCTGGAGAACGGGCCGCGCACGATCTCGACCCGCTCGATCTGCTCGACCGGAATGTCCTGCAGCGAGGCGCCGCCGCTGGTCGCCGAACCGGTCTTGACGCCGTCGATCAGCACCAGCACGTGGTCGGATTCGCTGCCGCGCAGGAACAACGATGTCGCCTTGCCGGGGCCGCCGTTGTTCGCGAAGGATGCGCCCGGCGTGCCGCGCAACAGCTCCGGCAACGACCCCGGCTGCAGGCGTTCGATCTGGGCGCGGTCGATCACGGTCACCGCGGCGAGCGTGGCGTCCTGGGTCTGGGCGGTGCGGGTCGCGGTGACCACGACCTGGTCGAGATCGATCGCGGGCGCGGCCGGCGCCGAAGCGGCGAATGCGCAACCGGCGAGCACGAAAGCGCTGCGCGCAGGAAAGCGCGCAGGGCGCGGGGATACGGAAAAACGGAACGTCACGGTCGGCTCTCCATGGCCGCGCCTCACCCGCGCGGTCTAGATCAGGTCGTGACAGGCAGACGGCAGAACGGAGACGGCGCGCGCGCCGATGCCCCGGACGCGGCCCTCCGCCTGTCGGTTCGCGCTCCGGGCCGGTCTCCGGGCTTGCGAGCGGAGTCGGCCCGAGATCGGACCGGTCTCCCGTACCGCGCCTTCCCGTGTCGGAACACAGTGGCGTCGTGCGGTACGTGTACTCGCTTACCGTTGCGGGGGCAGCTCCGGATTGACCGTCCTGGCGAACGCCAGAAGCGGGGACCGGATTCCCGTTTCAATCGCCGACCGTGTCGGCGATCACCTTGAGCGCGCGCATCTTAGCAGTGATGCACGGCGGGGACGCCACCGGGTTGGGTGCGGGCGCGGGGAGTCGCGGTGTCGCGGCCAACGCTCCGCGTGGCGCCCGGCCCCGCAGCGTCATCCCCGCGAAGGCAGGGATCCACAGCTCCACCGCGGCGTCAATCCGGAGTCTGCGATAGCCGCCTTCGCGGAATGACGCAGGCGAGGCCAGCAAACCCGTTCCGCGCCCAGCGCAGCCGCCGCCGGCCTCCCGGCCCCTTCAAATAGTGTGCCTTACCACCTTTCTACTACTTGCGTTAGGCAAGATTTGGCCGCTTTATTGACCGGTTGTTAGGTTCGTGTTAAATCCGGATGACATCGCTGTCATCCCCACCAAGGAGTCGTCATGCCCGTCCGCCGCACCTTCGCCGGTTTACGTCACCCTCTGGCCCTCGGCCTCCTGGTAGCGCTCGCCGCGCCGGTCCACGCGCAGGACGCGCCGCAAAGCGACCCCAAGACCCTGGACCAGGTCATCGTCACCGGCACCCGCGTCTCCGACCGCACCGTCGCCGAGTCCACCGCGCCGATCGACATCATCACCCCGGAAACCCTGGAAGCCACCGGCACCGTCGAGCTGGCCACCGCGCTCTCGCGCGCCCTGCCCTCGCTGAACTTCCCGCGCCCGGCCATCACCGACGGCACCGACGCGGTGCGTCCGGCGCAGTTGCGCGGCCTCGCCCCCGACCAGGTGCTGGTGCTGGTCAACGGCAAGCGCCGCCACACCACCGCACTGATCAACCTCAACGGCAGCCAGGGACGCGGCTCCTCGCCGGTCGATTTAAACGCGATTCCGATCGCCGCGATCGAACGGGTCGAAGTGCTGCGCGACGGCGCCTCGGCCCAGTACGGTTCCGACGCGATCGCCGGCGTCATCAACGTCGTGCTCAAGGGCAGCGGCACCGGCGGCAGCATCGCCGCGCGCTACGGCCAGTACAGCGCCGGCGACGGCAAGCAGTACCAGTTGTCCGGCGACACCGGCATCAAGCTCGGCGAAAACGGCTGGCTGCACCTGGCCGCGCAGGCCGGGCATCAGGATCAGACCAATCGCGCACGCCCGTTCCAGGGCCGCGTCGAACAGCGCTACGGCGATCCCGAAATCGACCAGGGCGCGTTCTCCTACAACGGCGAGTACAGCCCGACCGAATACCTGAGCTTCTATTCGTTCGGCAGCTACAGCGAACGCGACGTGCTGTCGAACGGCTACTTCCGTTTCGCCGGCGACCCGCGCAACATCCCGTCGATCTATCCGAACGGCTTCCTGCCGCAGATCCACAACGTCAGCAAGGACCGCGCCGCGGTGTTCGGCCTGCGCAGCGAAACCGCCGGCGGCACCCAGATCGACCTGAGCTACAACTACGGCCACAACGGCCTGACCTTCGACATCGAGAACACGCTCAACCGCAGCCTCGGCCCGACCTCGCCGACGCAGTTCTACGCCGGCGCGCTGGAAGTCACCCAGCACGTGCTCAACCTGGACTTCACCAAGTCGGTCGACTTCGGCTGGCAGTACCCGGTGACCTTCGCCTGGGGCGCGGAATGGCGCGGCGAAGAGTTCTCCGAACGCGCCGGCGAGCCGCTGTCCTACGCCAACGGCGGCATCGCCGCGCCGAACGGCCAGATCATCCCGGGCGCGCAGGTGTTCTCCGGTTTCCGCGCCAGCGACGCCGGCGACTTCGACCGCCACAGCTATTCGGTCTACATCGACGCCGAAGCCGACCTGACCGACAAGTTCTCCCTGGGCGCCGCCGCGCGTTACGAGACCTACAGCGATTTCGGCGAAACCACCTCGGGCAAGCTGTCCGGCCGCTACGCCTTCACCGACCAGGTCGCGCTGCGCGCCACCGCCTCGACCGGCTTCCGCGCGCCGTCGCTGCAGCAGCAGTTCTTCCAGTCGATCGCCACCAACTTCATCAGCGGCATTCCGTACGAAATCGGCACCTTCCGCGTCGACAACCCGGCCGCCGTCGCCCTGGGCTCGGAAGCGCTGAAGGCCGAGGAATCGACCAACTACAGCCTGGGCCTGGTGCTGCAGCCGGCCGACCAGCTCTACATCACCATCGATGCCTACAACATCCAGGTGAAGGACCGCATCCTGCTGTCGGAAAACCTGACCAGCACCGCGGTGCGCAACTACCTCAACGCCAACGGCTATCCCGGCATCGGCGGCGGCCGCTATTTCACCAACGCCGTCGACACCGACACCAAGGGCATCGACATCATCGCCACCTACGGCTGGGACCTCGGCTCGGGCAAGTTCAACCTCACCGCCGGCTACAACTATTCCAAGACCGAGATCGACACGATCGCGCCGAACCCGCCGCGCCTGGCGGCGATCGACCCGGCCGCGGTGCGCATCGGCCGCACCGAGATCGGCCGCATCACCAAGGGCGCGCCGCGCGACAAGTTCTTCCTCGCCGGCGACTGGAAGACCGGCAACTGGAACTTCACCGCCACCGCCACCCGCTACGGCGAGTTCACCGAGCTGCACGCGACCGATCCGCGCCAGGACCAGACCTTCGGCGACGAATGGACCCTGGACCTGGCCGCGACCTATCGCCTCAACAACTGGGACTTCACCATCGGCGGCGACAACGTGCTCGACGCCTACCCCGACGAGTCCAAGCTGGTGCGCGGCACCCGCAACTACCTGCCCTATAACACCGCTTCCCCGTTCGGCTTCAACGGCGCCTTCGGCTATGTCAAGGTCGGCTATAAGTGGTAAGGCGTAGCGGCGTGCAATTGCAGTGCTGCTTTGATTCGATTTGCTCCAGCTTCGCGGCTTTGCCGGTCAAGTGAAGACCCGTAGGGCGGCCCGCAGGGATGCGGGCCGCGTGCAAGCAGGCCATGGATGGCCTGTCTGGAGCATCCCTGCGCCGGCTTCGATCGCGCGGGCTGGTGCCCTTGCAGGGAGAAGCATTTTCTTTGGCGACTTTCTTTTGTTGCTTTGGACGGGGAAGTTACCCGCACCCTTTAGGGGCCGGAAGCTTTGCTGTTGCTCTCTGGCTTCTCCGTCTTATAGTCGGTGACGGCGCGAGAGGCGGCGCGGTCGCGACTCGCGTCGCTCCTGCCCTGGCGAAAGCGCGCCGCTTCGATGAATGACGTCGGCCTTGGCGCTTCTGCGCGTCCCGCGGTCGCGACTTACGTCGCTCCTACAGGGTAGAGCGCTCATCTTAAAAGCGGCACACACGACGACGGCCCGGATCGTCCGGCCCGTCGTTTTCGTCGACCCCAGTACATTCCCGACATCGGCCGATCGGCTATAAAGAGGGCCTCGCCGCTGCGGGCGCCAGCGATCGGTCCGGCCCAGCGGCCCCGCCGCGAATGCCCGAGGTGCCCGCCATGCGCTCGACCGTTGCGCTGTTGCTGTCCCTGGCGATTTCGAATGCCGTCGCCGCGCCCCCCAAGCGCGAACAGATCATGCTGCTGCAAGGCAAACCCGCCGGCCAGCAGATCGTCGAAACCACTCGCGACGGCGGCACCCGCGTCGAGTATCAATACAGCGACCGCGGCCGCGGGGATCATCTCAAGACCGAATGGACCCTCGACGCCTCCGGCATTCCGATCGAGTACAAGGGCAGCGGCCACAACTACCTGAAGGTGCCGGTCGATGAGACCTTCAGCCTGCGCGACGGTAAAGCGCGCTGGAAGAACGACAGCGAGCAAGGCGAGAAAACCCTGACCGCGCCGGCGTTCTTCCTGCCGCTCAACGCCACTCCGGAAATCCAGGGCGTGCTGGTACGCGCCTTGCTGAAAGCGCCCGAACGCAAGCTCGCCCTGCTGCCGGCCGGCGAAGCGCGACTCGACGCCGCCGGTACGCTCGACGTATCCACGGCCAAGGGGCCGGCGACCTTGTCGCTGTATCGCGTGTCCGGGCTGGACTACACGCCGGGTTCGGTCTGGCTGGACGCCGAGGGCCATACCGCGGCGCTGATCATGGCCTCGGGCTGGGTCTCGATTCTCTCGCCCGAGTACAAGGATTCGCTGGCCAAGCTGATCGAATTTCAGGAACGCGCTGGCGCCGACTGGTCGCTGAAGCTCGCGCGCGAACTGACTCACACCCCGAAAGGGCCCCTGCTGATCCGCAACGCGCGGCTGTACGACCCGCGCGACCTGTCGGTGACGCCGAACACCAGCGTCCTGGTCGAAGGCGAGCGCATCGTTCGCGTTGGCGCCGACGCGGCGCTCAAGCCGCCGGCCAACGCGGAGATCCTCGATGCCGGCGGCCGCTTCCTGATGCCCGGCCTGTGGGACGTGCACAAGCACTACGGCGACGCCGACGGCGCGATGGATATCGCCAACGGCGTCACCAGCAGCCGCGACGTCGCCAACAACACCGACGCCTTCCTCGACAAGGTCAAGCGCTTCGAGGCCGGCACCGAGATCGGTCCGCGCGTGCTCGCCGCCGGTTTCATCGACGGGCCAGGCCCCTACGCCGGTCCGACCAGGATGCTCGTCGACACGCCAGAGGAAGCGATCAAGGCGGTCGACTGGTACGCCGACCACGGCTACATGCAGATCAAGAGCTACTCTTCGCTCAAGCCCGAGCTGGTGCCGGTGATCGCCGACCGCGCCCATGCCCGCGGCCTGCGCTACAGCGGCCACGTGCCGGCCTTCATGTCGGCGCGCCAGTTCATCGAGGCCGGCGCCGACGAGTTGCAGCACATCCTGTTCGTCGAACTCAACTTCCTCTACCCGCGCGTGCAGGAGACCCGCACTATGGCGCGGCTGACCGAACCGGCCGCGCATGCCGCCGAGTTTCCGCCGGAGCGCGCCGAGGTGCGCGATTTCATCGCCTTCCTCAAGCGCACCCATACCGTGCTCGACCCGACCATGGGCATCGCCGAAGACCTGTTCGCCGGCGATCCGCAAAGCAAGATCCCACCCGGGCTCAAGACCGTCGCGCCGCGATTGCCGCCCCAGGCCCGGCGCAACCTGAGCTGGGGTTCGCTGAAGGTGCCGAAGGGCGAGGAACATGCCTACGCGCAGTCCTTCCCGACCATGCTGCGCGTGCTCAAGGCCCTGCACGACGCCGGCGTGACGATCCTGCCCGGCACCGACGCCCTGGCCGGCTACATGCTGCACGCCGAGTTGATCCTGTACGCCCGCGCCGGCATCGCCAACGCCGAAGTCCTGCGCCTGGCGACGTTGACCCCGGCGCAAGTGCTGGGCGTCGACAAGGACCGCGGCGTGATCGCACCCGGCAAGCTCGCCGACCTGGTGCTGATCGACGGCGACCCGATCCGGGACATGAACGACATCCGCAAGGTCGACGCCGTATTCAAGGGCGGCAAGCGCTACGACCCGGCGCAGATCGAGAAGGCGCTAGGGATCGTGCCACGCAAGGCGGCGCCGGCGGCGGCGAATTGAGTGGCGTTTAGGGTCACAGCAGGCTGCTGAGAAACCCGTCCAGCATGCCCCCGTTGCCGTTGCCGTTGCCGTTGCCGTTGCCGTTGCCGTTGCCGTGAAGATTTTGCTGTTGCCGTGCGTCGCGACGCACTAGCGAAGGCAGTCGAAGACCCGGAGGGCGGCCCGCATGGATGCGGGCCGTTTTTCATCGGGACAAGGATGTCCCGTATGAAAAATCCCCGCGTATGCACCGATCGTGCGGGCCTGTGATTCAAAACGAAAGCAACTTCTTTGGTTACTTTTTTTTGTTGCTTTAGACAAAAGAAAGTTACCCGCCGCTTTAGTGGCGGAAGCTTTGGGTTTGATCTTGATCCAGATATTGATCTTTCTTGAACACTGCGCCGCAAGACCGCTGCAGCGATGTCGCGGCTTGCGCCGCTCCTCCCCTGGCGAAAGCACATCGCTTCGGTGGCAATATCGGCCTTGGCGCCTTTGCGCGTTCCTTGGTCGCGACTCACGTCGCTCCTACAGAAGATAGATTCGCGCACCGGACCGATGCGGCGGGTCCAGGGTAGGAGCGGCGCAAGCCGCGACCACGACGCCTCACTTGCGCCGATGCCGGAGTCAGGCCGCCAGGGCAAGAGCGGCAGGCCAGGCCCAAAAACAAAGGCCCGCGAATCGCGGGCCTTTGTCGTCTAGCGCCAGCGGCGCCGACTGCGCCGGTCACCCCTTGCCGAACACCAACCGCCCACCCTCGGCATCGACACGAATCGTGTCGCCGCTGACGAACTCGCCGCTGAGGATCTTCTGCGCGAGCGGGTTCTCCAATTGCTGCTGCACCGCGCGCTTGAGCGGACGCGCGCCGTAAACCGGGTCGAAACCGACGTTGCCGATCAGGGCCAGGCCGGCATCCGACAGCGCCAGCCTGAGGCCGCGTTCGGCGAGGCGCTTTTCCAGGCCGTGCAGCTGGATCTTGGCGATCTCGCGAATCTGGCTCTTGTCGAGCGGGTGGAACACCACGATGTCGTCGAGGCGGTTGATGAACTCGGGACGGAAGTGCGCCTGCACTACGCCCATCACCGCCGCCTTCATCTGGGTGTAGCTCTCCGGCGTGTCGTCGGCATTGAGCTCCTGGATCATCTGCGAGCCCAGGTTCGAGGTCATCACGATCACCGTGTTGCGGAAATCGACGGTGCGGCCCTGGCCGTCGGTCAGGCGGCCGTCGTCGAGCACCTGCAACAGGATGTTGAACACGTCCGGATGCGCCTTCTCGACTTCGTCGAGCAGGATCACGCTGTACGGACGGCGGCGCACGGCCTCGGTCAGGTAACCGCCCTCTTCATAGCCGACATAGCCCGGAGGCGCGCCGACCAGGCGGCTGACCGCGTGCTTCTCCATGAACTCGCTCATGTCGATGCGGATCATCGCGTCGGCCGAGTCGAACAGGAATTCGGCCAGCGCCTTGCACAGCTCGGTCTTGCCCACGCCGGTCGGGCCGAGGAACAGGAACGAGCCGCTCGGGCGATTCGGGTCGGACAGACCGGCGCGCGAACGCCGCACCGCGTCGGACACCACCCGCACCGCTTCGTCCTGGCCGACCACGCGCGCGTGCAGCGCCTGTTCCATCTTCAACAGCTTGTCGCGCTCGCCTTCGAGCATCTTCGACACCGGAATGCCGGTCCAGCGCGCCACGACTTCGGCGATCTCCTCCGCGGTGACCTTGTCCTGCAGCAGCTTGAAGCCCTGGGTCTCGGCTTCCTGCGCGGCCTTGAGCTGCTTCTCCAGTTCCGGCAGCTTGCCGTACTGGATCTCGCTCATGCGCGCATAGTCCTGGGTGCGCTGGGCGGCCTCGAGATCGAGCTTGGCCTGCTCGATCTGCTCCTTGATCTTGGTCGCGCCCTGCAGAGTCGCCTTCTCGGCCTTCCAGATTTCCTCGAGGTCGTTGAACTCGCGCTCGAGCGTGGCGATCTCGGCTTCCAGATCGGCCAGACGCTGCTTGGACTCTGCGTCCTTCTCCTTCTTCAGCGCCTCGCGCTGGATCTTGAGCTGGATCAGCCGGCGTTCCTTGCGGTCGAGCTCCTCGGGCTTGGAGTCGATTTCCATGCGGATGCGCGAAGCGGCCTCGTCCATCAGGTCGATGGCCTTGTCGGGCAGTTGGCGGTCGGCGATGTAGCGATGCGACAGGGTCGCCGCGGCGACGATCGCCGGATCGGTGATCTCCACGCCGTGGTGCACGGCATAGCGCTCCTTGAGACCGCGCAGGATCGCGATGGTGTCCTCGACCGTCGGCTCGCCCACAAACACCTTCTGGAAGCGGCGTTCGAGCGCGGCGTCCTTCTCGACGTACTTGCGGTACTCGTCGAGCGTGGTCGCGCCGATGCAGTGCAGCTCGCCGCGTGCGAGCGCGGGCTTGAGCATGTTGCCGGCGTCCATCGCGCCCTCGGCCTTGCCGGCGCCGACCATGGTGTGCAGTTCGTCGATGAAGAGAATCACCTGGCCTTCGTTCTTGGCCAGATCGTTGAGCACCGCCTTCAGGCGCTCTTCGAATTCGCCGCGGAACTTGGCGCCGGCGATCAGCGCGCCCATGTCGAGCGACAGCACGCGCTTGCCGCGCAGGCCTTCGGGCACTTCGTTGTTGATGATGCGCTGGGCCAGGCCTTCGACGATGGCGGTCTTGCCGACGCCGGGTTCGCCGATCAGCACCGGGTTGTTCTTGGTCCGGCGCTGCAGCACCTGGATGGTGCGGCGGATCTCTTCGTCGCGACCGACCACCGGGTCGAGCTTGCCCGACTCGGCGCGCGCGGTCAGGTCGATGCAGTATTTTTCCAGCGCCTGGCGTTGTTCTTCCGCGTTTTCCGATTGCACGCTTTCGCCCCCGCGCAGTTTGTCGATGGCCGGTTCGAGCTTGGCCTTGGTGGCGCCGGCCGCCTTGAGCGCACGGCCGACTTCGCCGCCGTCGTCGAGCGCAGCGAGCAGGAACAACTCGCTGGCGATGAAGGCGTCGTTGCGTTGCTGCGCCAGTTTGTCGGTGACGTTGAGCAAGCGCGCGAGGTCGTTGCCGACCGAGACGTTGCCGGCCTGGCCCGACACCTTGGGCAGCTTTTCCAGCGCCTCGCCGAGGCGCTCGCGCAACAGCGGCACGTTGACCCCGGCCTGGGCCAGCAGCGGCCGGGTGCTGCCGCCGCTTTGTTCGAGCAGCGCGGTCAGCAGATGCGCCGGTTCGATGACGCTGTGGTCGCGCCCGACCGCGAGCGATTGCGCGTCCGACAAGGCCTGCTGGAAGCGCGAAGTAAGCTTGTCCATCCGCATGGGTGGTCCCTCCGAAGGTGTGGCGGCCCGGGCGCGAGTGTCGCGCCGCGGCCGCGAATGACCTGTTAATGCGGGCTGGAGGGGCCGATTCAAGGCGGGACGGGGTTTCCGGGGGCCGCCAGTTGGCCGGTCCGGCAACTGACTGCAAAAGCAAATCCCCCTTGCCGCCCCTTTTCCAAAGGGGGGTACTGCGGAACGCACAGGGGAATCTCGTCCGGCAGCGTGGCGCTGCCCGACGCCCCCTTTGCAAAGGGGGCGAGCGCCCGGTGTTGGTCCGGAGCCTGATCGACGCCATAGCGCGGGGGATTTGCTTTGGGTCGCGCTATGGCGACTCAGCAAAGCAAAAGCAAATCCCCCTGCCCCCCTTTTTCAAAGGGGGGATCTGCTTGCCCGGTGTTCCGGGGGCGACAGAAATCGGTATGGAACCGAGGATCAAACCAGAGAGGATCAGACCAGGCTGTTCGGCTGCAGGATCTCGACCCAATACCCGTCCGGGTCCTTGATGAAGGCGATGTTCTTCATGCGACCGTCGCTGAGGCGTTTCTGGAAAGCGACGCCGAGTTGCTCGAAGCGCGCGCAGGCGGCTTCGATGTCGGGCACCGACACGCAGATGTGGCCGAAGCCGCGCGGGTCGCTGTTGCCGTCGTGGTAGGCGAAATCCGCGTCGTCCTCGGTGCCGTGGTTGTGGGTCAGTTCGAGCACGCCGCGCTGGCTCAGCAGCCATTCGCCGCGCGCGGGTTCTTCGGCCGGGATCTGCGCCGGGTCGGCCACGAGCACCAGGAAGTACAGGCTGAACTTGGCGTCGGCGAAGTCGCGCTTGCGCACCAGGGTGAAGCCGAGCACGCGGGTGTAGAAGTCCAGCGAGCGGCGCGGGTCTTTCACCCGCAGCATGGTGTGGTTGAAGACGAAGTCGCGGGTGGCGGCTTCCGGGTGTGCGGTCACGCCGGGGACGGCGTCGAGTTCGTTCTGCAGGGACATGGCGTGGGCCGGTTCAGAGGGGAATGGACGATTTGCGGGCAGCTCCGTCCGCTCTCAAGCCTGCGGCTCGGCCGGCACGGCATTGCGCTGCAAAGACAGCAGGCCCAGCAAAACCGCCAGGCCGACATAGGCGCCGATGAATTGCAGGGCGATCGTGCGCTGCAGCCCTTCCAGGGCCCACGGCAGGTAGATGCCGCCGCGCGGGTCGACCGAATGGATGATGCCGAACAGGCTCAAGGCCGCGCCGACCAGCAGGAATACGGCGGCGCGGCGCAGGCGGCCGTCGACCATCGCCGCGACCGCAGAGGTCCAGATCATCGACGTCATGATGAAGCCGTTACCGAGAGTCACGATCACCGCCAGTTCCGGCAGCCCATGGCCGTCGAGCGCGTTCATCAGCTGGGCGTGGTGATCCGGGGCGATCCAGCCCGGGTTGCCGGTCTTGATCGCCAGCATGTAGGCCACCGACGGCAGGAAGCCGAACACCATCGCGGTCGCATGCTTGCTCGGGGTGGCCTGGAAGGCCTGGGTGGTGATGTCGAGGGCGACGTAGACGATGATCGGCGCGAGCACTGCGAGCGGCAGCCACTGCACCAGCCCGGAGACGATGCCGAGGATGCCGCCGAGACCGATGAACAAGCCGGTCAACAAGGTGTAGCCGCTGCGCGCGCCCATGTGCTTGTAGGCGGGCTGGCCGATGTAGGGCGTGGTCTGGGCGACGCCGCCGCAGAAACCGGCGACCAGGGTCGAGAAGGCCTCGGCCAGCAAGATGTCGCGGGTGCGGTAATCGTCGCCCGCGGCGCGCGCGCTTTCGCTGACGTTGATGCCGCCGACCACCATCAGCAAGCCGAACGGCAACAACAGCGGCAAATAAGGTTTCGTATAAGCCAGGCCGTCGATGAAGCCCAGGCTCGGCCACGGCAGCACGAAACGCAGCGGCGACGGCTCGGGCCACGCGAAGCCGGGCGCTCCCAGCCCGATCGCCCCGAAGCCGTAATACAACAAAGTGCCGAACACGAACGCCAGGAACACCCCCGGCAACTTCACCGGCAGCCGTCCCTTCGCGATCAACACGTACAGCAACAGCCCCAGCGTGATGAAGCCCACCATCGGCGAGCGCAGGGTCTCGATCAGCGGCAGGAAGCCCATCAGCACCAGGGCGACACCGGCGATCGAACCGAGCAGGCCGGCGCGCGGGATCAGCCGGGTGACGGTATCGCCGGCGAACGACAGCACGAACTTGAGCACGCCCATGACCACCAGCGAGGCCATGCCGAGGTGCCAGGTGGCCATCGCCGCGGCCTGCTCGTCCATGCCCTGCTGCTTGAAACCGACGAAGGCCGGGCCGAGCACCAGCAAGGCCATGCCGATGCTGGTCGGCGCATCCAGGCCCAGCGGCATTGCGGTGACGTCGTCGCGGCTGCTCTTGGCCGCGAGGCGCCGCGCCATGAAGGTGTAGATCAGGTTGCCGACCAGCACGCCGAAGGCGGTGCCCGGGAACATGCGCGTGTAGATGACGTCGGCCGGGAAACCGAAGATGCCGATCAGCGCCGCGGAGATGAAACCCAGGATCGACAGGTTGTCGACGACCAGACCGAAGAAGCCGTTGAGATCGCCGGCCACCAACCAAGAGCGCTGCTTACGCGGGGTATCGGCGTTCATCGGCCGCGTCCCCCATCCGGACCACCCGCGGGGACCGCCCGATCGGAACCCGGAGCCAAGCGCTGGTGCTCTACGTGCCCCGCGCTACCGGCAAATGCCGCCTGACGAAAAAAGACCGCTAAACGATTGTCGGAAAAATAGAAACACAGGGCTGACGGAATAGGGTTCATGGCACTCATCGAAGCTACTCGGGACGCAGGAATGGGCGCTTCCGTGCCGGCGGCTCTGCGATCCGTTCGCAACAGCGAGTGTGCCGCCAATCGGCCGGCTTGGGGCGGTGCGAAGGAGGCGAATGGGTTATCGGCTCATGCCGCAACGCACCGGCGAAACTCGCCGCCACGACGGAGGCCGGACTTGGGCTCAATCCTCGACGTCCAGCCAGCCCCGATAGCGCACCAGCAGGCCGATGACCGGCAACCGCGCGCCGACATCGAAGTGGTAGCGCCCGTCGCGCTCGAATTCGCGCGCACGCACGCCGGCGAACCAGCCCGACGGCAGCGGCAGGCCGAGCGCGCGCACCCGCATCAGTCGCCACGACAGGCCCGGATCGTCCATCTCCGATTCGGCCTTATCGCCCGCAGCGCCCATCGGCTCGTCGGCCAGTTGGGCCGGCATCACCGCCGAGGACACCGTCACCTGCGTACCGGCGCCGAGCGACATCACCCCCGAGGCGGCCGCATCGGGCAGCTCGCCGACCAGTTCCAGCGCGAACGCGAAGCGCATCGGTCCCAGACGTTCGTATACCAGGCCGTCGCGTTCGACCAGCCGCGAGCGCATCGCCGACGTGCCGAAGCGCCGGGTCCAGGTCCCGCCGCGCGCGTGGGCGTCGATCTCGACCTCGATCGGCCCGGCATGCGCCCTGGGCAGGCGGGCGATGCGCGCGAACAGCCGCGAGCACAACCCGCGGCCGCGCTCGACCTGGGCCTCGCCGCGATAGACCCGGCGCCCGCCGCGGCCGTGCAGCAGCCGCAGGGTCCGCGGCAGGAACACGAAACGCACCCCCAGCGCGCGCGGGTACATGCCTTCGCGCGCGCCTATCGCCGCCTCGACCGATGCCGACGCCCGGTGGACTGCCTGGTTTCGCATCACAGCCCGCGCAGATCGTCCGGCACCGCGTACTCGCGGCCGTCGTAGGCCAGGCGCACGCTGCTCTTCTTGGTTGGGCCGGGCAGCTCGTTGCAGTCCTTGTCGTCGAGTTCGTTGCGGGTGCTTTCCTCGATGCTGTTGATGCGCAGGCCGGCGTAACCATGGTCGCGCTTGGCGTCGATCGCGACAGTGCGCTGCACGTTCTCGAATTCGCCGGCGCAGTTGGTGTCCCATTCGCCGCGCTCTTTCGACACTTCGAGCTTGCTCAGCACCGGCCGCAGGGCGGCGCCGTCGGCGACGTACAGATTCATCACCGTGCTGCCGTAGGGGTTGGCGCGCGACGAACCGGTGTAGCCGATCCGCACGCCGAAGGCGGTGGTGCTTTCGTTGAGGCGGTAACGCGCGGTATCCAGGGTCACCGAGCTGATCCGCACCGCATCGGACTGCAGCGCTCCGTCTTCGCGGTAACGCTGCAGGATGCGCGGGCGCGCCGAATCGGCGACCAGCACTTCCAGGTCGGCGGTCTCGCTGTCCATACCGGTCGCCGCGTCATGCCGCAGCCGCACCGCCAGCAGGGTCTTGTCCGGCGAGGCCGGCCAGACCTTGCAGGCCACCTCGCCGAGGTTGATCCAGCGCGTGGGCGAGCCGGCGGTGCGCAGCAGCTCGCCCTCGTCGCCGGTTTCGCCGGTGCTGCCGGGGTACGCCGCCCGCAGCAGATCGTAAACGCGCGACTGGCAATCCGCCGCCGCGGCGTCGGCGCAGAACGCGCCGGTGCAGAGCAGCGCGCCGAGGGATAAAGACAGGGACAGGACCGTCCGTTGGGCCATGAGAGTCATCATTGCATCCAGATGAGGGTCGCCATGCGGCCGGTGCGGCGGTCGCGGCGATGGGAATAGAAGCGGTCGGGTTCGGAAATCGTGCACAACCCGCCGCCGTGGATATGATCGGCCGCCAGGCCGGCCTGCGCCAGACGCATCCGCGCCAGGGCGTACAGATCGACCCGCCAATGCTCCGGGCGGGTGGCGACGAAGGCCGAGGCCGCTTGGGCATCGGCGGCGACGAAGGCCTCGCGCACCTCGGCGCCGATTTCGTAGCGCTGCGGCCCCGCCGCCGGGCCCAGCCAGGCGCGCAGGCGCCCCGGCGTGGTGCGCATCGCCGCGACCGTCGCCTCCAGCACTCCACCGGCCAAGCCGCGCCAACCCGCGTGGGCGGCGCCGACTTCGCTGCCGTCTTCGGCGGCGAACAACACCGGCAGGCAATCGGCGGTGAGGATCGCGAGCACGGTGCCGGGGCTGGAAGTCACCGAGGCATCGCCGACCGGTTCCTCGTCGCCGTGGCCGCGGCCGTCGAAACGCACGACCTCGATGCCGTGCACCTGATGCAGCCAGCGCGGCGGCGACGGCAGGCCGGCGTGTTCGATCAACAGCTCGCGATTGCGCGTCACCGCGGCCGGGTCGTCGCGATCGCTGCCGTAGCGGGTGCCCAGGTTGAAGCGGTCGAACGGCGCCTGCGACACGCCGAGGCCGGCGCGCAGCGTGGTGAACCCGTGCACCGACCCGGCCATCGGCCACTGGGCATCGATCCACGGCGCGGCGGCGCCCTCGCTCATCGCCCGGCCTCGGCCGCGGCGCGGGTGTCGGCGCCGAGCTCGGCGACCAGATGGCGCAGGTCGGCCGGCACCGGCGCGGTGCAGCGGATCGGCTCGCCGCTGACCGGGTGGACGAACTCCAGCGTCTCGGCATGCAGGGCCTGGCGCTTGAAGCCGCGCAGGGCCTCGACCAGGCCGTCGGTGGCGCCCTTGGGCAGCTTGAGCGGGCCGCCGTACAGCGGGTCGCCGACGATCGGGTGCTTCAGGTGCGCCATGTGCACGCGGATCTGGTGGGTGCGCCCGGTTTCCAGGCGGCATTCGAGCAGGGTGTGAGCGCGGAAGCGCTCGCGCAGGCGGAAGTGGGTGACCGCGTCGCGGCCGTCCTCGCGCACCGCCATGCGCAGGCGATCGCGCGGGTGGCGGTCGATCGGCGCGTTGGCGGTGCCGCCGGAGACCAGCGCGCCGACCACCACCGCGAGGTACTGGCGATGCACTTCGCGCGCCGACAGCTGCTCGACCAGCGAGGTATGCGCCGGCAGGGTGCGGGCCACGACCATGACCCCGGAGGTGTCCTTGTCGAGGCGATGGACGATGCCGGCCCGCGGCAGGGTGGCCAGGCCGGGATCGCGGTGCAGCAGGGCATTGACCAGGGTGCCGGCGTGGTTGCCGGCGCCGGGATGGACGACCAGCCCGGCCGGCTTGTCGAGGACGATCACGTCGGCGTCCTCGTACAGCACGTCCAGGGCGATGTCCTCGGCCTCGGCGCGGGTCTGGATGTCGAGGACGACGGTCAGCTCGACCGACTCCCCGCCCTGGACCGGATCGCGCGGACGCACCTCGCGGCCGTTCAGGCGCGCGTCGCCGGACTTGATCCAGGTGGCCAGGCGCGAGCGCGAATAATCGGGGAACAGTTCGGCCAGAACCGCATCGAAGCGGCGCCCGGCGGCGCTGTCGGGCACGGTGGCGGTGAGGGTCTGGCGGGGCTCGGTCATCGGAGGGGTCTATACGGCGGCGGGGAGACGGGATCGGTTAAGGGGCACGACCCGCGGACTGCTATTATCGGCGCTTCGTGCCTCCGGCGCCCGTCGATGCCTGCCATGACTGTACGTTTTGCCCCTTCCCGCGGACTTGTTCGCCTGTTTTGCCTGCTGTTGATCGTGGTTTTCGCCGCCTCCGGCTGCAGCCGCGTCGGCAAGATGTTCAAAAAGGACAAAGACGCGGACGAAGGCCAGCCGGTCGAGGCCATCTACCAGAAGGCCCACGGCTCGATGGTCAACGGCAACTGGGCCTCGGGCGAGGCGAGCTTCAAGCGCCTGGTCGCCCAGTATCCCTACGGCCCCTACACCGAGCAGGCCCTGATCGAAACGGCCTATGCCCAGTACAAGTCGGGCAAGCACGACGACGCGATCAGCAGCATCGACCGCTTCATCCGCACCTATCCGACCCACCGCAACATCGCCTATCTGTACTACCTGCGCGGGTTGGTGAACTCCAGCCGCGACACGGTGTTCCTGCAGCGGGTCTGGCGCCTGGACGTCAGCCGCCGCGACCTGTCGACGCCGATGCAGGCCTACAACGATTTCCTAGCGGTGGTCGAGCGCTACCCGAACAGCCGCTACGCCGAGGACGCGCGCAAGCGCATGCTCGCCCTGCGCGACACCTTCGCCCGCCACGAACTCGACGTGTCGCTGTATTACCTGCGCCGCACCGCCTTCGTGGCCTCGGCCGACCGCGCCAAGTACCTGCTCGAGACCTATCCGCAGAGCCGCTACCAGAACGATGCGGTCGCGGTGCTGATGAAGGCCTACGAAGGCCTGGGCAACCAGACCCTCGCCGCCGACGCCAAGCGCGTGCTGCAGCAGAACGACGCCACTCATCCGGCGCTGTCGGAAGACTGGCCGGACTACCCGAGCAACCTGCGCAAGCTCAACCCGTTCGCGGGCGAGAAGTCGGCGGTCGACAACCGCGACCGCGACGAAGAAAAGCGCAAGCAGTAAGCGCCCGCTTCGCAACGCAGCACGAACGAAAACGCCGCCCTCGGGCGGCGTTTTTTGTGGGCCGGGGGTTACCGCCCCTGCGGAACGCTACGCGATCAACCGACGTAACCGTTGGTGATCGGGTAGCGACGCTCGCGACCGAACGCGCGCCGCGAGACCTTCGGCCCCGGCGCGGCCTGGTGCCGCTTCCATTCGCTGATACGCACCAGTCGCAGCACCTTGTCGACCGTGGCCGGGTCGTAACCGGCCGCTACGATCTCGTCGCGCGACTGTTCCTGATCGACGTGGCGCAGCAGGATCGCGTCGAGCACGTCGTAGGGCGGCAGCGAGTCCTGGTCCTTCTGGTTTTCGCGCAGCTCGGCCGAGGGCGGACGGTCGATCACCGCCCACGGGATGACCGGCGCGCCGGCGACCGCGTTGCGCCAGCGCGAGAGCGCGAACACCTCGGTCTTGTACAGGTCCTTGATCGGCGCATAGCCGCCGCACATGTCGCCGTAGATGGTGGCGTAACCGACCGCGTATTCGCTCTTGTTGCCGGTGGTCAGCAGCAGGCCTCCGAACTTGTTGCTCATCGCCATCAACAGCGCGCCGCGGGTGCGCGACTGCAGGTTTTCCTCGGTGACGTCCACCGCCTTGTCGGCGAACACCTCGGCCAAGGTGTCCAGATAGCCCTGGAACGGCTTCTCGATCGGCAGCGCCAGCAGGCGCACGCCCTGGCTCGCGCATTGCTCGGCGGCCAGGTCGTTGGACAGGTCGGCGGTGTAGCGCGAGGGCATGCGCACCGCGACGACGTTCTGCGGGCCCAGCGCATCGACCGCGATGGCCATCACCAGCGAGGAATCGATGCCGCCCGACAGCCCCAGCCAGACCTTGTCGAAGCCGTTCTTGCGGCAATAGTCGCGAGTGCCGCGAACCACCGCGCGCCAGGCCAGGGCATCGCGCCCTTCGTCCGGTTCGGCCGGCCAGTCCACCGGCACGAAGCTGCGGTCCTCGTCGCGGTAGTCGGCGACCAGCCAGTGGTCCTCGAACGCGCTCGCGGCCGGATGCACCTGGCCGTTGCCGTCGGCGAGCACCGAGGCGCCGTCGAAGACCAGGGCGTCCTGGCCGCCGACGACGTTGAGATAGGCCAGCGCCACCCCGGTTTCCTTGGCCCGCAGTTCCAGCAGGGCGTCGCGCTGGGCGTGCTTGTCGCGCTCGAACGGCGAGGCGTTCGGCACCAGCACCAGCCCGGCGCCGGCGGCAGCGGTCGCGGCGAGCGGCTCGGCGAACCACAGGTCCTCGCAGATCACCAGGCCGACGCAGACGCCCTTGACCTCGAACACGCAGGCCTCGCCGTCGGGGTCGACATCGAAATAACGGCGCTCGTCGAACACCGCGTAATTGGGCAGCTCGCGCTTGCGGTAGGTCGCCTCGACCCGTCCGTCGCGCAGCACGCTGGCGGCGTTGTAGACCACCGCGCCTGCGGCCTGCGGCCAGCCCACCACCGCGACAATCCCGCGCGCGGCCTGGGCGATCCGCTCCAGCGCTGCCTCGCAATCGGCGAGGAAGCTGGGACGCAGCAGCAGGTCTTCCGGCGGATAACCGCTGACCGCGAGTTCGGGAAACAGCACCACCTCGGCGCCGTGGCGGTCGCGCGCCTCGACGATCATCGCCGCGATGCGTTCGGCGTTCTTTTCGACCGCGCCGACCGGGAAGTCGAACTGGGCCATGGCGATGCGCAGGGTCTTGGACATTCGGCGGTTCTCGTTGCGACTGGTCAGTCGTGCCAAGCTTCAGTCGTGGGTGTAGCCAGCCTCGCGTTGAGCGCGGATGGCGATGATCAAAACGGTGTCGAACTCGCCGAGATGGCGGTACAGGGCGACGTATCCATGCGCATCGTGGCCGACGATCAGTTCGCGCAGATCCCCGGCGAGCGAGCGCCCGATCAGGGGATTGTCGGTCAACACGTCGACCGCGTGCAGGATGCCGTCGACACGCTGTTCTCGCTGCGCGGCCTCATGCCGGTCCAGATGATCGAGAATCCGCGCGAAATCCTCCGCCAATCCGGGCGACAGGACGATTCGGGTCACGGCTCGCGCCCGAAAGTCTTCTTGGCGGGCAAGGCCGGACGTTCTCCCTGGGCGCGGCGCGCGAGGTACTCACGCATGTCCTCCCAGGCGAACACCTGTCCGTCGGCGACGAAGGCCTGCCAACGACGCTCGGCCTCGTCGACGAAATCGCGGCGGCGCTCGGCTTCGCCGACCTTCTCCTCGAGCGCTCCGAGGATGAACCCATGCGGCGTGGTGCCGCTGCGTTCCGCGGCGCGGGCGATGCGCGCCTTGAGCTCTTCGGTCAAGCGAATCGTGGTGGTGGACATGGCGTCCTCGGCCAGCGGTAGCAGCCAGACCAATGTAGCACAGCAGTGCTACAAACGAAAAAGCCGCCCGAAGGCGGCTTTTCGCGAACCGGCGAACCGGCCGGTTACCTGCTTACTTGGCCAGACGCTTGGCGATCGCCGCGCCGAGGTCGCCCGGCGACTTCACCGTGGTGACGCCGGCCTTTTCCATCGCCGCGAACTTGCCTTCGGCCGTGCCCGAACCGCCCGAGGCGATCGCACCGGCGTGGCCCATGCGCTTGCCCTTCGGCGCCGAGGCGCCGGCGATGAAGCCGACCACCGGCTTGGTCACGTACTGGCTGATGAATTCGGCCGCTTCTTCCTCGGCCGAACCGCCGATCTCGCCGACCATGATGATGCCTTCGGTCTGCGGGTCGTCCTGGAACCACTTCAGCGCGTCGATGAAGTTGGTGCCGTTGATCGGGTCGCCGCCGATGCCGATGCAGGTCGACTGGCCCAGGCCCACGTCGGTGGTCTGCTTGACCGCTTCATAGGTCAGGGTGCCCGAACGCGAGACGATGCCGATCTTGCCCGGCATGTGGATGTGGCCCGGCATGATGCCGATCTTGCACTCGCCGGGCGTGATCACGCCGGGGCAGTTCGGACCGACCAGGACCACGTCCTCGTAACCGTCGAGGGTGTTCTTCACCCGCAGCATGTCGAGCACCGGGATGCCCTCGGTGATGCAGACGATGACCCGGATGCCGGCGTCGGCCGCTTCCAGGATCGCGTCGGCCGCGAACGGCGGCGGCACGTAGATGACCGAGGCGTCGGCGCCGGTCTCGTCGACCGCGTCGCGCACGGTATTGAAGACCGGCAGGCCGAGGTGCTCGGTGCCGCCCTTGCCCGGGGTCACGCCGCCGACGACCTTGGTGCCGTACTCGAGCATCTGCTCGGCGTGGAAGGTGCCCTGCGAGCCGGTGAAGCCCTGCACGATCACCTTGGTGTTCTTGTTGATCAAAACGCTCATGTCAGTCCTGCCTCACTTGCCCGCGACGGCGGCAACCGCCTTCTTGGCACCGTCGTTGATGTTGTCCGCCGCAGTGATGGCCAGACCCGAGTTCTTCAGCAGTTCCTTGCCGGCTTCCACGTTGGTGCCTTCGAGGCGAACGATCACCGGCACCTTGACGTCGACTTCCTTGACCGCGGCGATGATGCCCTCGGCGATCATGTCGCAGCGGACGATGCCGCCGAAGATGTTGACGAAGATCGCCTTGACCTTGTCCGAGCTCAGGATCAGCTTGAACGCTTCGGTCACGCGCTCCTTGGTGGCGCCGCCGCCGACGTCGAGGAAGTTGGCCGGCGAACCGCCTTCGAGCTGGATGACGTCCATCGTCGCCATCGCCAGGCCTGCGCCGTTGACCATGCAGCCGATGTTGCCGTCCATGGTGACGTAGTTGAGGTCGTGCTGGCTGGCCAGGACCTCGGTCTCGTCTTCCTGGCGGATGTCGCGCATGCCGGCGAGATCCTTGTGGCGGAAGGTCGCGTTGTCGTCGCTGTTGACCTTGCCGTCGAGCACGGCGAGGTCGCCGTTGGTCAGGATCGCCAGCGGGTTCAGTTCGACCAGCGCCAGGTCCTTCTCGTTGAACAGCTTGTACAGGCCCAGCATGATCTTGCTCAGCTGGCCGACCTGCTTGGCGTTGAGGCCGAGGGCGAAGCCCAGCTCGCGGCACTGGTAGGGCTGCAGGCCCTGCACGTAGTTGACGTGGATGGTCTTGATCGCTTCCGGGTTTTCCTCGGCGACCTTCTCGATTTCCACGCCGCCTTCGGCCGAGGCGATGAAGGTGATCGACTTGGTCGAGCGATCGACCAGGACCGACAGGTACAGCTCCTTGGCGATGTCGGTGCCTTCGGAGATCAGCACCGTATCGATCGGCAGGGCGACGCCGGCCGACTGGTAGGTCTCCATCTTGGTGCCGAGCATGGCCTGGGCGTACTGCTTCACTTCGTCGTAGCTCTTGGCCAGCTTGACGCCGCCGGCCTTGCCGCGGCCACCGGCGTGGATCTGGGCCTTGACCACCCACAGGTCGCCGGGAATGGCTTTGGCGGCCGCGACGGCCTCATCCGGAGTGCGCGCAACGCGCCCGGCCGGCACTGCGATGCCGTAGTCGGCAAACAGCTGCTTTGCCTGATATTCGTGAAAATTCATGCGTCACCGAGGGGAGTGAAAGACGTCCCGCAGGTGCATGCGGCCGGAAGCCGGAGCACGCGCGAGGGGGCCGCATTGTCGCCGATCGGGGCGGGCCGAAGCAAAACCCGTCGATCGGCCGGCCCGGCCACCCTGGCCGGCCCGGCCTGCGTCCATCCGGCCCTCCCCGCCCGGCGCAGTCCCGGCTGCGGGATCGGCGCAGGCCAGGACAAGCCAGTCGCCTATACTGATCAATACTCCGCCCGCGCAGGGAAACCCCGCTTGCCGTCAGGTCTCGCCCCCGTCAGTCCGGCCGATGCCGACCTCGCGCTGCGCCGCGAACTCTATTTCTTCACCCTGTACCGGTTGCTCGAAGCCGCCCTGCTGGTGTTCTTCCTGTTCGGGCCGGTCGCGGACTTGATCGGAGCGCCGCGCCACGACCTGTTCGCCCGCTCGCTGGCCCTGTCCTATCTGTTCATCGCCAGCCTGCTGTTCCTGTTCAGTCGCCGCGGCGAGTTGCGCAGCCAGGTCTTCGCCGGCATCGCCAGCGACCTGTTCTTCGGCATCCTGGCGATCCACGCGCTGCCGCGCGCCGGCACCGGCATCGCCCTGATGTTGATGTTCAACGTCGGCGCCGCCGCCCTGCTGATGCGCGCCCGCTACGGCATCGGCGCGGCGGTGGTGGCCTGCATCGGCCTGATCGGCGAGTGGGTCTGGAACGAGATCGGCGGCGAAAGCCTCGGCCGCACCGTCGCCGAGCCGATCATGTTCGCCCTGGGCTACCTCTCGATCGCCCTGCTGACCAACGCCCTCGGCCGGCAGATGCGCGAGACCCAGGACCTGGCCGAGCGCCGCGGCGCCGAGGCCGCCAACTACGCCGAGATCAACGAACTGATCATCCGGCGCATGCGCACCGGCGTGTTGCTGGTCGACGGCGAAGGGCGCCTGCGCCTGGCCAACGAAGCGGCCATGCTCCTGCTAGGCGACTCCGGCGAGTACGACGGCCAGCGCCACGGCCACCGCGTGCTGGCGATCGCCTCGCCCGAACTGGCCCGCCGGCTGAGCCGCTGGCGCACCGAAGGCCGGCCCGACGAAAGCCCGCTGCAGCTCGCCCCGGACCTGCCCGAGGTGGTGCCGCGCTTCACCCGCCTGCTCGCCGGCAGCGACCAGACCCTGATCTTCCTCGACGACACCTCGCTGGTGTCGCGCCATGCCGAGTCGATCACCCTGGCCGCGCTCGGCCGCTTCTCGGCCAGCCTCGCCCACGAGATCCGCAACCCGCTCGCCGCGATCAACTACGCGGTGCAGTTGCTGGAGGAGTCGCACGACATCGCCATCTCCGACCGCCGCCTGCTCGAAATCGTGCGCCAGCAGGGTTCGCGCATGAACGGCATCGTCGAGAACGTGCTCGGCATGGCCCGGCGCGAACCGGCCAAGCCCGAGCACGTCGAGCTGATGGGGTTCGTGCGCCAGTTCGTCGACGAATACCGCACCAGCCATCCGATCGAACAGGACACCTTGCGCGCGACCGGCCCGCGCAGCCAGGTCGAAGCCCTGGTCGATCCCAGGCAATTGCACCAGGCCCTGACCGTACTGGTGCACAACGCCCTGACCTACGGCCGCATTCCGGGCCAGCCGGCGCGAGTCACCGTGCACGTGTACTTCGATGAAGTCGGCCTGCCGGCGATCGACGTGCTCGACCGCGGCCCGGGCATTCCCGAGTCGGTCGCCGAACGCCTGTTCCGCCCGTTCTTCACCACTTCCAGCCACGGCACCGGCCTGGGCCTGTACATCGCGCGCGAGCTCTGCCGAGCGAACCAGGCCTCGCTCGACTTCGTCCCGGTGCCCGGCGGCGGGGGCTGTTTCCGCATCCGGCTCGCCGGAGCGAGCGCGCTGTCCCTGGTCTGAGCCATACTTGCGTGAGCGGATTCCCGGTCTGGGATTCCCGATCCTGTGCGTCTTGGCCGCGACGGCCTCGTTAAGCTATCGTGGGCGGTGGAGGGCGCAATGGCAGAAACTCGTAGTGCATTGGTGGTCGATGACGAGCGCGATATCCGCGAGCTCCTCGTCATGACCTTGGGCCGGATGGGCCTGCGTTGCGATACCGCATCGGGCCTCGGCGAGGCGCGCAGCCAGCTGCTGCGCAATCGTTACGACCTGTGCCTGACCGACATGCGCCTGCCCGACGGCTCGGGCATGGACCTGGTCGCCGAGATCAGCCAGAAATACCCCAATACCCCGGTCGCGATGATCACCGCCTTCGGCAACGTCGAGGCCGCGGTCGACGCGCTCAAGGCCGGCGCCTTCGATTTCGTCGCCAAACCGGTCGACCTGGCGGTGCTGCGCGATCTGGTACGCCACGCCCTCGAACTCAACGACACTCGCCGCAGCGCCAGCGAAGCGGTCGGCTCGCGCCTGTACGGCGAATCGCCGGCGATGATCAAGCTACGCCAGACCATCGGCAAGGTCGCCCGCAGCCAGGCTCCGGTGTACATCGCCGGCGAGTCCGGCGTGGGCAAGGAACTGGTCGCGCGCACCATCCACTCCGAAGGCGGCCGCGCCGACGGCCCGTTCGTCCCGGTCAACTGCGGCGCGATCCCGGCCGAGCTGATGGAGAGCGAGTTCTTCGGCCACAAGAAAGGCAGCTTCACCGGTGCCCACGTCGACAAGCCCGGCCTGTTCCAGGCCGCCGACGGCGGCACCCTGTTCCTCGACGAGGTCGCCGAGCTGCCGCTGCCGATGCAGGTCAAGCTGCTGCGCGCGATCCAGGAAAAATCCATTCGCCCGGTCGGCGCCCAGGCCGAACTCGTCGTCGACGTGCGCATCCTGTCGGCGACCCACAAGGACCTGGCCGCGCTCGTCGCCGAAGGCCGCTTCCGCCAGGACTTGTACTACCGCATCAACGTGATCGAGCTGCGCGTGCCGCCGCTGCGCGAACGCCTCGACGACCTGCCCGGCCTCGCCGCGAAGATCCTGCACCGCCTCGCCGGCAGCCAGGGCCGTCCGGTGCCGCGTCTCGGCGACGACGCCCAGGATGCGCTGCGCGCCTACGGCTTCCCGGGCAACGTGCGCGAACTCGAAAACATTCTCGAACGCGCCCTGGCCCTGGCCGAAGGCGAAGTCCTCAATGCCAGCGACCTGCGCCTGCCGCGCCTGGCCACCCAGGCTCCGCCGAACGAACCGCAGACCCCAGGCGCAGCGCCGCAGCAATCCGCCGGCGCCGTCGACCCGCGCACCCTTAACCCGCGCGACACCGCGACCAGCGCCCTGCCTTCTTATATAGAAGAGATCGAGCGCGCCGCGATCCAGCAGGCGCTGCAGGAAAACCGCTACAACAAGACCCGCACCGCGGCCGCCCTCGGCATCACCTTCCGCGCGCTGCGCTACAAGCTCAAGAAGCTCGGGATCGACTGATCGCCGCGCGCGGGGCTAGGCCGGACGACGGCGTCGTTCGGCGGCATCCGCTGTCTGCCGGCGATGCTCTCGCGACTGCAGAGTGTGATCACAAGCACAGCTTGTCGTAGGCGATCACGCCGCATCGCAACCCCTCGCCATGGCACACGAATCTACGCGCAGATCGCGTGCGCTGCCGCTCGATCGAGCGAGCATCGGCACCGCCGATCGCGTGGACAAACCCCATCCAGTCCCTTCGCCACGCAACACCGCGGGCGCGAGGATTAGGACAGCGAGCACGGTGCCAATCGCCCATGGCGCAAAGCTTTAGCCGACGACAACGGCCAAAAACCGACCCTGGATGTCGACCGCGCAACGCACTCCGGATTCGCTCTCCTGCCTCATTGCCCTTGGCTCCCGGACCGGCCAAGCCGTGCGTGACGGGCGCCCCACTTCTGGCCAGGCAATGTGCAACATGACGCATTAGGTCACCCTCACCGCCCTTCGACTGACCTTATGCGTCACCCTCGCCGGCCGCTACAGCTCGCTTTACGTGACCTGACTATCACTTTCGATCCCCCGGTTCATCACTACGGAGGTTGGCATGGGATGTGCGTACTCCTACATGCACGTGCGGCACGCACGGCTGCCGAAGGATCGAACACTCGAGCCTGCAGGCACGTGAAGCAACTCAATCACTCCTAGGGGAAACACCATGAAGAAGCAGCAAGGCTTTACCCTCATCGAACTGATGATCGTCATCGCCATCCTCGGCATCCTGATCGCCATCGCTCTGCCGGCGTACCAGGACTACACCGTCCGCACCAAGAACGCCGAGTGCATCAACGTCGCCGCCGCCGCCAAGCTGGCCGTGTCGGAAACTGCGCAGGACCGTGGCAATCTCGCTGCGATCACCAGCCAGGCCATCACCGGCTACAGCTTCGTTGCCTCGAGCTACTGCGCCAGCGTGACCATCGCTTCGGGCGGCACCATCACCGCGACCACCCAGGCCACCGGCGCCACGACGCTCGCCAAGTTCGAGCTGGTTCCGACCCTGGCCTCCGGCCGCGTCGAGTGGGATTGCAATGAAACCGGCGGTGCCAAGAAGTCGCAGCTGCCGGCCGAGTGCCGCTAATAGTCGACCGATTGTCATAGCTTCCAGCAGGGGCCCCGACTACCGGGGCCCCTTCTTTTTGCGCATCAGTCGGCGGCAAGGGTCCTATCCCATGACGCCTCCTGCACCCAGGGCAGATGCGATCTCATCTAACTGCCCACAGCAAAAACCAATCACCGAGCGATCTGTAAACGAATACCTCGTACTTTTGTTCGGACAATTGCACGCGACAAGGGAAAATCGAGCTTTCGATCACATTTCACGGTTTCACTTACGAAACTTGGCACAGCCTGTGCTTGTACTTGATCAGGTGGCAAAAAAGTCTCGCCAAAGGCGATGACAGCCGGCCCACGCGGCAGCAAATATCCAGGGGGATACGCTATGAAGCGGCAAAAAGGCTTTACCTTGATCGAGTTGATGATCGTCGTTGCGATCTTGGGCATCCTGATCGCAATCGCACTGCCCGGTTACCTCGATTATGTCAGCCGGACCAAGAACGCCGAATGCCTCAATGTTGCGGCCGCGGCCAAGCTGTCCGTCTCCGAGACAGCTCAAGACCGGGGACAGCTGAGTCAAGTCACCGCAACCAATACGGGCTACAGTTTCGCGGCTTCTAGCTACTGCGCCAGCGTGGCGATCGGCGCGAACGGTGTGGTGACCGCGACGACGTCGCCGAACTCCGGGGTACCGATAACTTTTACCCTACGCCCGACCTTGGAGGCCGGACGCATAGAATGGGATTGCAGCGTCCCGGGCGGTACCGACTTGACCCGAGTACCCGCCGAGTGTCGTTGAAAGCAATCGTTGCCCTTTGGGCGATCTAAATCGCGCGCTCGGTCACTGCGCGCACGAGCAGCACTCGGCAGAACCTCGGCCGGCCCGTATAGTCAGCGCCAATCTTTCTGCGGAACGGACTATGCCCGCTCGTATCGTGCTGTTGGTCGCAATGACCCTGACCTGCTTGATTTACTGGCCGGGTCTGTCGGGGCCGTTCCTGTTCGACGACCTGCCGAATCTCAATCCCGTCCAGAGTTGGCTGACTGGCGAGTTGAGCTGGCAATCGGTGGTGTTCGGCAACCAATCCGGCATGCTCGGACGCCCGTTGTCGATGGCGAGCTTTCTGCTCAGCGCCGAACTGAGCGGTCACAGCCCTTATGCCTACAAGCTGGGCAACCTCGCCATCCACCTGGGCTGCGGATTCCTCGGCTGGCAGGTGATCCGGCGGCTTCTCGCCCAGGATCAGCGGTTGTCTACGAACTCCGATCTGTTCGCGACCATCGTCGTTGCCCTTTGGCTGCTGCATCCGATCAACGTCAGCACCGTGCTCTACTCGGTTCAACGTATGGCGCAGCTAAGCACGCTGTTCGTGCTGGCATCGCTGTGGGCCTACCTTGCCGCCCGTCGCCAACTGATCGACGGCAAGACTCGCAGAGCCTTGCTCGGCTTGTTCTTGCTGTTTCCCTTGCTGGTCTTCGCCGGCTTGATGAGCAAGGAAAACGCGGCCGTAGCACCTGCGCTATGTCTCGTGATCGAGCTGGCCTATTTCGTTTCGCGCCCGAAGTCCAATCGGACCGTCCAAGCCTTCTTCGGGCTGTTCCTGTTGCTTCCGGGTCTGGCAGTCATCGGCGTGTTGATCACAACACCCGATCGCCTGCTGAGCGGTTATGCCGAGCGAGACTTTACCCTGATCGAACGGCTGCTGTCGCAGACGCGAGTGCTGATGGACTACATCGGAACGGTACTCATCCCCCGCACACCGTTGCTCGGTCTCTATACCGACGATTTCCAGCCATCCACTGGCTTGCTCTCTCCGCCGACGACTCTGTTCTCCCTGCTCGCCTTGCTGGCGATCAGCACCGGTGCCATCGCGCTGCGCAAACGTGCGCCCAGCGTATTCGCCGGTTGGTTCTTCTTCCTCGTTGCCCACGGCGTGGAATCGAGCATTCTTGCTCTGGAACTGTACTTCGAACATCGCAACTATCTGCCCGCATTCGGCCTGATCCTGGCCGTCGTGGGCCTGACTTCATTGGTCCCGAAAGACCTGCCTACGAATGTCTTCACTCCTCGACAATTGGGGCTGGTCATCGCAGCAGGATTTGCCCTGTCGTTCGCCTTTGCGACCGGCGGACGCGCGCATGTCTGGCAAGCCGAGGACCTGATCTTGGAGCAGGGCCTCAAGCATCATCCGGACTCGATGCGCGCCCAACTAGTCCGCGCCACCATCGCCTTGAGAACAGGCGAAACTCAGGCCTCCTACGATGCCTTCGCCGATCTGCTCGCCAGCAAGAACCCACGCAATCGGGTCATTGGAAGGATCAGCTGGGTGACGCTGGACTGCATGCGGGGCATCGATGTTCCGCCCTCGGATCTGCAACGCGCTCTTATCGAAGCTCGTTCCAAGCTCAGCATGGCCGAGGTTCCGGCCCTGCGCCTGCTCGCCCGCGTGGTCAAGGAACAAGGCTGCGGCAGGCTCACCGATTCGGCGATCGCCGACGGCATTTCCGTCATGCTCGAAAAAGCGAAGGATCAGCCGGACTATTCGCGTTCCAAATGGCTGACCCGGTTCCTGGCTGCGGAAATGTTCCTGCACGCCGGCCGTACGGCAGAAGCCCAGGAACAGGCGGAACTCGCCTGGAGGGCGAGCGGCGATCTGCCGACTGGTGCCCTGCTCGCGAATATCTACGCGGTCCGAAAGATGCGTCCGGAAGCCGAGCGGTTGCTGACGGTGTTGGATCAGCGCATGGGATCCTATGACACGCAAGGGCGCGCGGAACTCGCGAAGACGAAAGCCTTGCTGGATCAGCAATGAAGTCTAAACGCCCTATCCATGAAACCGCGGCGGCTGTCAGACCGATGCCCCGCAGTGCTTCTTGGGTCGCCGTCGACGGAGTCTGCATTTGATGCAGGCCAGGCAGCTGCCTTATGCGGCGGTGCCAAGCACAGCCTATTCGATGGGTTTCGACAACCTCCACCTGTTTGACGACACATTCACTCCCGACCCGATCCGGCCACGGGCGACCGAGCGGACCAGCGTCCGAAAGCGGTATTCGGCAGCTTCGACTGAGAGTTCACGAACGACGCTGCCTATCCTCCGCTGCCTGCAGCCGGTCCCTGGTATTCAAATCCATCATACTTCAGGCCAGATACTCTATTCGCGACTTCAATACGATCGAACGGCGACCGTGACAGGTCGCGAACGCGAAGAAGAGCGTGCCGATCCACAAGACGAGCAAGCTTGGCCGACCTAGACGCCGACGGAGCGTGCTCTCGAACAACCCCAGTAGAGCGCCCCCATTGAGGACACCGATCCACCATGAATTCGACCGAAACCAAGCGCCCTTTTCTGGTCTTTGCCGCTCCGGACATCCAGGAGCCCGAGATCGCGGAGGTGGAGGCCTGCCTGCGCTCGGGTTGGCTGGGAACCGGCCCGCGGGTCGCTCGTTTCGAATCCGACTTCGCCCGCTACAAAGGCATTGAGCCGCAGATGGTCGCAGGCGTGAACTCCTGTACCGCCGCCATGCACGTCAGCATGGTCGCAGCGGGCTTAGAGCCTGGCAGTGAGGTAATCACCACGCCGCTGACTTTTTGTGCGACCGTCAACTCCATCATCCATGCCGGCCTAGTGCCGGTCCTCGCCGATGTGGATCCGGTCACCCAGAACATAGATCCGGATGCGATCGAAGCCGCGATCACGCCGCGCACGCGAGCCATTCTCCCGGTGCACTTCGCCGGGCGCCCGTGCGACATGGATCGCATCATGGCGATTGCGAACAAACACAACCTGATGGTGATCGAAGACTGCGCGCACGCCATCGAGAGCGAATATCGCGGCAAGAAAGCAGGCACGTTCGGCGACTTCGGTTGCTTCAGCTTCTATGTCACAAAAAACGTCGTGACCGGCGAAGGCGGCCTCATTGTTGGACGCAACGCCGAATTAATCGCCCGTGCACGAATGTTGGCGCTGCACGGAATGAGTCAGGACGCCTGGCACCGCTTCAGCGACAAGGGTTACAAACACTATCAGGTTGTCGAGTGCGGCTTCAAATACAACATGATGGATCTACAAGCTTCGATCGGACTGCACCAACTCTCTCGGGTGGAGCAGAGCTGGCGCCGGAGACAGGCTCTGTGGGGAAGCTATGGCCATGCGCTTGCGGAGCTGCCGCTCGGCTTGCCCGCCGACCCGGAAAGTCACACCCGGCATGCCTACCACCTTTACACGGTAATGATCGACCCTACCCGCACCGGGATCGAACGCGACGCCTTCCTGAACCGTATGAATGCCCACGGCGTCGGTACTGGGGTGCATTATTTGTCCGTCGCCGAGCACCCCTACTATCGCGAGCGTTTCGGTTGGGACCCAGACCAGTGGCCGAACGCCAGAAAGATCGGGCAGCACACTGTAAGCCTGCCGCTTTCGCCCAAGCTCAGCGACTCGGACCTGGACCGAGTCGTCGACGCGGTGACGCGTGCACTGACTAGCTGACGGACGAGCAGCGACTACCTGCTTTATGACCACTCCGCCCTTTCGCACCGACCAGCCCGCAGGCGCAGCGACGCCGACGCGCCCGGATCGATCTTCGGGTCCAATCCGTAAGGCCTTGACCTGCCTGCTCGTACTGGGAGCGCTGGGCTTCCTGGCTCACGCGCTCGCACCGGAACTCTCGGTGGTCCGCAGGTCTATGGCCGCTATCGGCTGGCAGCAGGTCGTTTTGGCCGCGCTCGCCGCCATTCCGATGTATGCCATCAAAGGCTGCTACCACCTGAGTCTGCTCGACCGCATCGCCGGCGAGCGCAGTTCCCGCCGGACCGGCTTGCCGATCTATCTGCAGGCCCAGATCGTGCGCTACCTGCCCGGCAAAGTCTGGGGCATGGTTTACCAAAGCCAGCGTATGTCGGGCACCCATCGCGCGAGCGAGGTGGTGATCGCCAACTTATGGCAAATGGCCACGACCAATGCGCTCGCGGCGGGACTGGTCGTCGCGCTGATGTTCGCTTTTCGCTACTCCCATGCCTGGCTGTTGCTGCTCGTTCCGGTGATCGCTTCGGTGGAATGGATGCATCGTCATCCGGCCATCGAGTCCTGGATGCTGAAACAGCTGTCCCGCTTTCTGCCTCGCCTGGCGCCGCTGACGAGCAGCCGGCCGTTGCCGCCGATGCCCTGGAGAGGCACCGCGCTGCTCTGTTCGGAATGGATTTTCTATTTCGCGTCGTTTGCGATCATGCTGCATGGCCTGGCGGACTGGCCCGAGCGGCTGCTGCTCGGAACCTGGTACGGCGGCGCTTCGATCCTCGCCTTGGCCGCTTTCGTCGTTCCCGCCGGCATCGCCGTGCGCGAAGCGATTTTCGTCGCGGCGCCCGGATTGACCGGGGCGGATGCCGCGACCCTGGCCGTCACCGCGACCCTGGCCAGGCTGGTGTTTCTCGGCGCGGAAATCGCGGCCGCCGCACTGGCCAGTGCGTGGACGCTCGGGGCACGACGTGAGCCGGGCTGACCGAAAACAGCGGGCCTACTGGAACTCGTTGGCTGCAATCGATCCCGATGCGGCGATTATCGATCCCCTGGACCTCCGCGGCCACAAGAACAAATATCTGGCGGCCATCCGCGACAATGCATTTCTGGCCGCATTGAAACGCCACGGCATCGACTCGGGTTGCCTGCTCGACCTCGGCTGCGGAACCGGCAGTTCCACCCGGCCCTTGCTGGATGCCGGCTATACCATGCTAGGAGTCGATATCGCCGCGGACCTGCTGCGGCATGCCCGGGCACGATGTGGTGATCAGAACTGTCTTTTCGTGGCTATCGACGGCAAGCAACTGCCGCTGGCCCCGGGTACGGTCGATGGGGTCGTGGTCTATGTGGTCCTGAGCTACCTCGTCAACGACGATCAAGTCAGGGCCTTGCTCGTGTCCGTTCGAAACGCAATGAAGCCTGGCGGATCCCTGATCATGATAGAGCAGGCGCGAACGCGCCGATGCATCACCGAAAAGGGGCTGAAAGTACAACGGAGCCGGGGGGAGTGGCAGGCATTGCTGCGCTCGGCCGGCTTTAGCGTGGATCGATCTTCCGTGCTTCGGCATGGGCGTTTTCCGAGCACTCCGCTGATCGCCAGGGGGCTGATCCCTCGCGCGCTATGGCCGATGGTGCGTGCCGCAGAGGCCCGCATCGCGGCGGTCACCGGCATCTGGCCCTGGGATTACGCCGAGGTCCTATTTGAGGCCCGGACATGATCGCGATCATAGGCGGCGGACCGGCCGGCATCGCGCTTGCGACGGCGCTCGACCGGCTAGGCCTGAACTACGAATTGTTCGAGGCTCGCGAGCTGGGGGCGACTTGGCGGGCCGCGCCGTCCGATCTGCGCGTTCTCAGTCCGTGGTGGACGAACGTGCTGTCGTTCGGCGAGGTACTGCATGGGAACCCGTTTCGCAAACCGCATGCAGGCGAATACTTGGATCACCTGTTGCGCATCGCAAAGCGGCTATGCGGAACAATCCATGAGAACAGCGAAGTCCTCGCGATCGAACAGGACGGCAACGGCTACTGGAACGTCCGCACGGCACTCGGCATCTCGCCCGGTTATTCGTCGGTCGCGGTGGCTACCGGCTATTTCTTTTCGCCGTCGTGGCCATCCCCGCCCTTGATCGAAGACGGTTCCGTTCGGATCCTGCACGCCTCCGAGATCAACGACTATGATCAGCTGGAGCGATTGCGTTCGGGCGACCGGCCGGTGGTAGTGGTCGGCAGGCGGGTTACCGCTGGGCAACTGATGCTGGAACTGCATGATCGCGGTATTCCTTGCGCATTGAGCTTGCGCTCGCCGATCGAATTCCGACGTCACGGCTTCATTGCCAACATTCGCGAAACCGTCTATTTCTTCTGGGAAGAGCTGCAAGCTCGATTGAGGCCCGGACTCAAACGCCCTTCCTACCCGGTAATGGACGGAGGACGCAGTCGCAGATTGGTCGAAAGTGGAAAGATCGCGGTGTGGCCCATGCTCACGCGAGTCGAGAACGGCGAGGTCTTCCTCGACGACGGCCGACGCGCGCATGCCGCTGCGGTGATCATGGCGACCGGGTATCGTGCGCTACTCAATCTGTTGCCCCACCCCGTCGCCCGCGACAGATTCGACGTGCCGCTCAACAGCCGCTTCGAAGTGCAGGGCCTGTCTGGGCTGTATCTGTTGGGTTTCGACAATCTCTACGACCATCGCAGCCGCTATCTCCGGGGAATCCGCCTCGACGCGGCGCGGCTGGCGAAGGTGCTAGCCGGCCGTGAAACCCCGACGGATTGAACCCAGCTTGTTCGACAAGCGTAATGCGGCGGCGAAAGCCCGGGCTCGCACGGGATTCAACGCGAGGTCGCTGACCACCAGCGGGGCGTCGCTGCCGCCCCATGCGCGTTTATAGGCCACAAGACTGCCTTGGCCGGCCGGCGAAGGCAGGAAATCGAAACTGCTCATTCCGGCATCGCGCGCGCAGCGCAACATCGCCAAGAACAATTGATCGGACGGGTAGTGTCCACGGGCTTCCGGCAAGTGCGCGCCATGCATGTAGCACGCTCGTTTACCGCGAAATCCGGTGCAGACGAAGCCGGATATCGTCCCATTCAACACCGCCACCAGCGCGGCGTGCGGCGCAATGGACTCGAAATATGCCTCTGTATACCGCGCTGCGCCACTATGGCGATGCAGCGTCGAAAGATACAAGCGATGCAGATGGACACCGTCACCCCGTCGTCCCGGCCGGATCTCCAACTCCGACCTGGCCAGGCGATTCGCTGCCCGACGCGCTTTCTCCCAGCCGCGCTCGTTCCATTCATCCAGAGCCGGAATGACGATGCTGCCGAGGTAATGTCGGGCAAAAACCCGAGCATCTTCGCACACACGCTCCGCCTGGATCCGCATCAAGTCTGCACGCAATCCGCGGGCCGCATCGATTCTTGCTGCCAAGGCCTCCGCGCTGATGTCCTGTGCACCGACCAGGAAGTCCGGATAAGCGACCCGAAAAGGACCTGCGCGAAAACAGGCGACCGAGCCACCTTTCTGTCCGGGCAGGCGGCGTATCTGCGCATCGAGCCCATCGCGAAGCGCGTCCGTCCAATGATCCGAGTCCAAGTCAATCATGGCTGGCGATCCGCTGGGCGATCCTCTCTATCGAGAAGCGTTCGTTCATGCTACCCAAAGCGACATCGTCGTGCCCGGAATGAAGGCAGGCACGAATCGCATCGGCATAGGCATCGGCACCTACACTCCGCGCCAGCCATCCGGTTCCCTCCCCGATTAGACTGGGCAGATCGCCGACCGGCATCGATACCACGGGGAGCGCGAACTTCATCGCATCGGAGTACACCACCGGAATACTTTCGATGCGCGAGGGCAAAAGCAAGCGATCCGCCTCGCCGAGCGCCCGTGAAGCTTGTTCGCGATCGAGATATCCGCTGAGACGGACCGGTCGGCCAGCGGCCTGAAGCGCCGCGACGCCCTGAATGACCTTATCTTGCAACGGTCCTCCGCCTGCAACATGAACTTCGCTAATACGCGTCCAATCCTCGTCGCCAAGAAGCGCCAAGGCGTCTATCAATAGGTCGACCCCTTTGTTCGGGTGCCAGCGGCCGAGAAACAACAGACGATAAGGCTCGCTCCTCGATACCTGACGCGATCGCAGCGCATTCAATTTCCGCGTACTCGGAAGAAAGTCGAAACGGCGTCCCGTAATCCGCTCGGCGTCCTGTCCCAGGCGCATACCATCCGCGTAAGCCTGAGCCGCATCACGCGATACACCTCGCAAAAACCATCGAAACAGGGGAATTCGACCGAGCGACCAGATGTCGCTGCCCAAGGCCCACACGCTATACGGAATTCCGCTCTTGCGTTTCAACGCGCGCGCCGCCCATCCCGAGGGCAGCACCCAGAATGCAAGCACATTCCGGATACGTGCATCGCCATTCGCGGCTAACACCGTTCGCCGCAGCGAACGCAAAGTTCGTATGATCGTCGACCAATTGCGTGGATCGGCCGGGTTTAGCAGCGACAGTGGCTTGTCAGGCGCTTCGAACGACCAGACCTCGGCCGCGCCGTGCATGTGCTTGCTTTCCGCTCTTCCAGGCGCAACCACCCGCACCGGCATAATGCTAGCGAGTTCCTGGGCAAGATCGGCGACAAATGCGCCGGCTGCTTCGCTTCCGTCGCCGTCATGGGCATACGAGGTGGTGATCAATAGGGCCGTATCGGCGCGACTCACGGCTTGACTGCCTTGACGACATAGCCAGCCTTCAATGCAGGCCAATCGGGCCACAGCAGGCTCATGAACCAACTGCCTAGATTGACGGTCAGCACCGCAAGCGCGGTCAAGGGCAGCAGTAGCGGCCACTGCCATCGGGCCGCGGCATTAGCGGAGCCAGCCAGTCCCAGACAGGCCACCAATCCTGCCGCCCGCAGCGCATGCAGTTCACTGTCGATCTCGCTGACGACCAGATTCGAGTTCTGTACGCTGCGCCGCAACCCATGCTCGGTAAAGCGCTGATAATCGTGGGGGGCATCGTGAATAGGATAAAGGAACGGCATCGACAACCACGCAATTCCTCCAGGCCGTAATACTCGAGCGATTTCATCGAGAACGCGCTCGGGCTCACGCACATGCTCGATCACTTCCAGACAGATCACGGCATCGAAGACGCCGTCGGCGAACGGCAAGTGCGCCGCGTCGGCGAATACATCGGGTTTGGCATGATAGAGATCGCGTCCGGTGAGTGGATAATCCAGAGCGATGTATTCGGCTTGCGTCGGCAAATGCTCTTGAATCCACCTGTCGCCTGCGCCTACGTCGAGCAACAGACCTGCCGCCGCTTTGATGCCTCGTGGAGGCTTGCGCCCACCGAGCAGCCATTGCGGATGCAAGGGCGTACGCTTCAACGGCGCTGCGAGTGCTCGCAGCCGGCTCATGGGCTGTCGATACGGCTGTTGTAAGTCAGAGAAGTGATCTGTTCGGACACCAGCCCGATCAGAAAGACGATTACCGAGGCACTGAGCAATAACGCGCTCATGTTGGTGAAGCGCCCCTGGATCGCGTATGTCCAGGCGTAGTGTCCCAACCCCAGCAGTGCGAAGCTCACCGCCGTTGGCGCGAATAGTTTCAAAGGCGAATACAGAGTGGCAATCTTGAAGATGATTAGCAAGAAGCGCACGCCGTCGCGCAAGGGCCGAATATGGCTGTTGGTACCGACCCGACGGGCGACCTCCACCGGCACATAGGTCACCGGATACGCACTGCGGAAGAACGCCATCGTACTGGTGGTCGGGTAACTGAAACCGTTCGGCAGCAGATGAAGGAACTCGCGGAACTTGGCGGCGCGCACCGCCCGGAAGCCCGAGGTCAGGTCCAGAACCTTGTGCCCGGTCATCCAACTGGCCAGCCGGTTGTACAACGCGTTGGCGGCACCCCGACCGACGCTGGCCTGACCGCTGGAATTGCGCGCGCCTACGGCCATATCGTAGCCGGCCTCGAGGCGCTCTAGCAGCAACGGAATATGAGCCGGGTCGTGCTGGCCGTCGGCGTCCATGAACACGATGACGTCGCCCCCGGCAATCCGGGCGCCGCGCTTGATCGCCGCGCCGTTACCCATCGAATAGGGCGACGAGAGGACCTTGGCGCCCAGGCCTGCGGCGACCGCGGCGGTGTCGTCGGTCGAACCGTCGTCGACTACGATGATCTCGGCCCCGGGCAGGACCTGGCTCAGGGCCGGCAGGGTGCGGCGAAGCCCCTCCGACTCGTTTTTGGCCGGCAAAACTACAGATACGTGCATGTTGTCTCCCCAAGGGGCCAGGATATCCTGTCCGCACTGGAGCTAAAACCGCCCGACTCCAGAAAAGCGACAGCGGTCAGCTCGCCGCGGCCTGAGATTGAGGTAAAGTCAGGGTGGGGAAAACTGAGGGCCGAAATGTCCAGCGTCGCGACCGCCAACTTGGTGGGTATCACCGGCATTGCCCGGCGTTTGGTTTTGGATGGCGCCCTGGACGAGGTCAAGGCGCGCGAAGCCATGGCCGCGGCTACCGCCGAGCGCAAGCCTTTGGCTGCCTACCTCGCCGAGCATCGTCTTGCCACCTCTGCCCAATTGGCAGCCGCCAATTCGATCGAGTTCGGCGTGCCCCTGTTCGATCCCAGCACGCTGGACCCCGGTCAGTCCGCGGTCCGGGCGATCAGCGAGGAGCTGATCCGCAAACACAGCGCGTTGCCATTGTTCAAACGCGGCAATAAGCTGTTTATCGGGCTGGCCGACCCGACCAACACCGCCGCCCTGGACGAGATCAAGTTCCAGACCAATGCCGCGGTCGAGGCGATCCTGGTCGATGATGAGCTGATCCGCCGCACCCTGGACCGCTGGCTCGAAACCTCTGACGCTCTCGCCAACGCGGTCGGCGACGGCGAAGGGCTGGACACCCTGGAGATCGGCAAGGACGAAGACCTCAGCACCACCAGCGACACCGGCATCGACGCCAAGGGCGACGACACTCCGGTGGTCAAGTTCATCAACAAGGTACTGGTCGACGCCATCCGCCGCGGCGCCTCGGATATTCACTTCGAGCCCTACGAGACCGATTATCGAGTGCGCCTGCGCATCGACGGCTTGCTCAAGCAGGTCGCCAAGGTCCCGAACAAGCTGCATTCGCGCATCGCCGCGCGCCTGAAGGTCATGGCGCAGCTCGACATCGCCGAGAAGCGCGTGCCGCAGGACGGCCGCATCAAGCTCAATCTGTCCAAGACCAAGCAGATCGACTTCCGCATGAGTACCTTGCCGACCCTGTTCGGCGAGAAAATCGTGCTGCGTATCCTCGACGGCAGCGCCGCCCGCCTCGGCATCGAGAAGCTCGGCTACGAGGACCACCAGAAAGAATTGTTCATCAATGCCGTCGCCAAGCCATACGGCATGGTGCTGGTGACCGGCCCGACCGGCTCGGGCAAGACGGTCTCGCTGTATACCGCCTTGAACATCCTCAACGACGAACAGCGCAATATCTCCACGGTCGAAGACCCGGTCGAAATCCGCGTGCCCGGCATCAACCAGGTACAGATGAACGTCAAGCGCGGCATGACCTTCGCCGCCGCGCTGCGCAGCTTCCTGCGCCAGGACCCGGACGTGATCATGGTCGGCGAAATCCGCGACCTGGAAACCGCCGAAATCGCGATCAAGGCCGCCCAGACCGGCCATATGGTGCTGTCCACCCTGCATACCAACGACGCGCCCCAGACCATCGCCCGCCTCATGAACATGGGCGTGGCGCCGTACAACATCACCTCCTCGGTGACCCTGGTCATCGCCCAGCGCCTCGCCCGCCGTCTGCACGACTGCAAGCGCGAGGTGCATCTGCCGGAACACGCCCTGCTCGCCGAAGGCTTCACCCCGGAAGAGATCGCGTCCGGATTCAAGCTGTACGAGCCGGCGGGATGCCCGGACTGCACCGAAGGCTACAAGGGACGTACCGGCATCTATCAGGTCATGCCCATGACCGACGAAATCCAGGCCATCGTGCTGGAGGGCGGCAACGCGATGCAGATCGCGGCCGCCGCCATCAAGTCCGGCGTGAACGACTTGCGCCGCTCCGCACTGATCAAGGTGATGAACGGCGTCACCGGCCTGGCCGAAATCAACCGCGTAACCAAGGACTAAACCATGTCCGCGACCCGATCCGCCACCCGCACCGCGACCAAGCAAGCCCCTGCGGTACGCCGCGCCAACCCGCTGGACATGTTCGTCTGGCAGGGCACCGACAAGCGCGGCATCGTCATGAAGGGCGAGCAGGCGGCGAAGAACGCCAACCTGCTGCGCGCCGAACTGCGCCGACAGGGCATCACCCCGACCGTGGTCAAGCTGAAGGGCAAACCTCTGTTCGGCGCGAGCGGTAAACGCATCACGCCGGGCGAGATCGCCATCTTCAGCCGCCAGATCGCCACGATGATGAAATCGGGCGTGCCGATCGTGACTTCGCTGGAAATCATAGGCGAGGGCCACAAGAACCCGCGCATGAAGACCTTGCTCAATACCATACGTGCCGACATCGAAAGCGGTTCGTCGCTGAATGAATCGCTGTCCAAGCACCCGGTCCAGTTCGACGAACTGTACCGCAACCTGGTCAAGGCCGGCGAATCGGCCGGCGTACTTGAAACCGTGCTCGACACTATCGCGAGCTACAAGGAAAACATCGAGACCCTCAAGGGCAAGATCAAGAAGGCTCTGTTCTACCCGGCTACCGTGGTCGCCGTGGCGATCCTGGTCAGCGCGATCCTGTTGATCTTCGTGGTGCCGCAGTTCCAGGCCACTTTCAAGAGCTTCGGCGCCGACTTGCCGGCGTTCACCTTGATGGTCATAGGCATGAGCGACTTCATGATCAAGTGGTGGTGGGCGATCCTGCTGCTCGTGGTCGGCGCCGCCGTCGCCTTCATCATGACCAAGAACCGCTCGCCCGCGTTCGCCCACTTCCTTGACCGGGCCATGCTCAAGATTCCGGTGGTCGGGCAGATCTTGCATAACGCCGCGATTGCCCGCTTCGCTCGTACCTTGGCGGTCACCTTCCGCGCCGGTGTGCCGCTGGTGGAGGCTCTCGACACGGTCGCCGGCGCGACCGGCAACGTGGTCTATGAAAAAGCCGTGTACCGGATCCGCGACGACGTCTCGGTCGGCTACCAGGTCAACATGGCGATGAAGCAGGTCAACCTGTTCCCGCACATGGTGGTGCAGATGACCGCGATCGGCGAGGAAGCCGGTGCCCTGGATACCATGCTGGTGAAGGTCGCCGAGTTCTACGAGCAGGAGGTCAACAACGCGGTCGACGCGCTGTCGAGCCTGTTGGAACCACTGATCATGATCATCCTGGGCGTCATCGTCGGCGGCATGGTGGTCGCGATGTACCTGCCGATTTTCAAACTTGCAGCGACAGTCTGATCGGGGAAGTATCCTTTCCGCATGGCATTCCTAGATCAGAACCCCGGCCTCGGGTATCCCCTCGCGGCCGGTTTCGGGCTGCTGCTCGGTAGCTTCCTCAACGTCGTCATCCTGCGCCTGCCCAAGCGGCTGATGTGGCAGTGGAAGAAGGACGCGCGCGAAATCCTCGAGCTGCCGGAGGTCTACGATCCGCCCCCGCCCGGGATCGTGGTCGAGCGCTCGCACTGCCCGCATTGCAAACACCAGTTGTCCTGGTACGAGAACATTCCGGTGTTCAGTTACCTGGTGCTGCGCGGGCGCTGCCGCAACTGCAAGACCCCGATTTCGATCCAGTACCCGGCGGTCGAGCTGCTGACCATGCTGCTGATGGTGGCCTGCGTCTGGCGCTTCGGCTTCGGCTGGCAGGGCTTCGGCGCGATGGTCTTCACCGGCTTCCTCATCGCGATGTCGGGCATCGACTTCAAGACTCAGTTGCTGCCGGACCAGCTGACCCTGCCGTTGATGTGGCTGGGCATCGTCGCCAGCAGCGACAACCTGTATTTCCAGACCAAGCCGGCCGTGCTCGGCGCGATCGCCGGCTATATGAGCCTGTGGCTGGTCAACTGGGTCTACAAGCAGTACCAGGTGGTGGTCAGGCGGGTCAAAGACCCGCATGAGGGCATGGGTCACGGCGACTTCAAGCTGCTCGCCGCGATCGGGGCCTGGGTCGGCCTCAAGGGCGTGCTGCCGACGATCCTGCTGTCGTCCCTGGTCGGCGCGGTGATCGGCTCGATCTGGCTGGCGGTCAAGGGCCGCGACATGGGCATTCCGATCCCGTTCGGCCCTTACCTCGCGATCGCCGGCTGGCTGACCTTCTTCTGGGGCGAGTCCCTGCTCCACGCCTACCTGCAGTTCTCCGGTCTCGCCTGAGCCATGGCGGCGTTCTGCGTCGGCGTCACCGGCGGCGTGGCTTCAGGCAAGAGCGAAGTCACCCGGCGATTCGAAGCACTCGGCGTCATCGTGGCCGATGCGGATCTTGCCGCGCGCGCGGCGGTCGCCGCGGGCAGCGCGGGCCTGGCCGAGGTGGTCGCCGAGTTCGGCGAGAGGGTGCTCGACGCCCAGGGCGCGCTCGACCGCGCCGCCATGCGCAAGCTCGTATTCGGCGACGACGGCGCACGACGCCGGCTCGAAGCCATCGTCCACCCGCGTGTGCGCTCGATGCTGCGCGCCCAGTGTGCGGACGCGCCGGGCGCCTACGCCGTCGCGGCGATTCCCTTGCTCGCCGAAGGCGGTGGGCGCGACGCCTATCCCTGGCTGGACCGTGTGCTGGTGGTCGACGTGCCGGTCGATGTTCAACAGACCCGGGTGATGCAGCGGGACCGCATCGACGGCGAACTGGCCCTGCGCATGATCGCGGCCCAGGCGAGCCGGGGCGAGCGGCTGGCCATCGCCGACGACGTGATCGTCAACGACGGCCCGATCGAAGCCCTGGCGGCCCAGGTCGCGGCCCTGGACCGGCGTTATCGGGCACTGGCTGCGACTTCTACCGGCGACTGACCGACCACCGGCGCCGCCGGGCTCAGCCCACGTCCCAAAGGCCCCGAATGGCGGCGATGCCCTGGGCGCCGTGGTGCCGCGCTTCGGCCAGCTCGGCCGGGACCAGCCCCCCGATCGCATAGATCGGCAGCGACACCGACTCGCGCAAGGCCGAGAACGCCTCCCAGCCGATGCCCGGCATCCCGGGGTGGCTCGGCGTCGGTTTGACCGAGCCGACCACGGCGAAATCGCAGCCCAGCGCCTGGGCGGCCCGCAGCTCATCGGCGTCGTGGCACGAGGCCGCCAGGGGAACCTCGGCCGGGACCGGCCGTTGGCCCAGCTCACGCAGTTGCACCGCGCGCAGATGTAGGCCCACACCCAATGCGTTCGCCATGGCGGCGTCTCCATTGACCAGCACTTCCGCCTGCACGGCGCGACAGCGCGCCACCGCAGCCGCGGCCAGGCGCTGGCCGCGCTCGGCCGTCACGGTGCGCAGGCGCAGTTGCACGCGGCGCACGCCGGCCTGCAGCGAGCTCGACAGCGCGTCGAGCCAGACGGCGTCGCTCTCGCCGGGCTCGGGGGTGACCAGATAGTGTTCGGATTGCTGCAGCGCGGCGACGACCGGACGATCCGCCGGCGGCATGGCATAGCTGGCGAGCTTGTGCGGCGGCACCCAGACCAGGGCCTGGCCTTCGCGGCCGCGCGCGGTGCCGCGCCACTGGCGGATTTCGCGCACATCCAGGACCAGGCGCTTGTCCGGGTAAGCCTGAGGCACGCGGATCACCGCCGCGCCGACTTCGGCCTCGATGCCCAGTTCTTCGTGCAGCTCGCGGGCCAGCGCGGCCTCGGGCGTCTCGCCGGGCTCGCGCTTGCCGCCCGGAAATTCCCACAGGCCCGCCAGGTCGCGGCCTTCGGTGCGGCGCGCGAGCAGCACCCGCCCGCGCGCGTCGCGGATCACCCCCGCGACGACCTCTACGAGCCGGGACTCGGAGCCAGGCCGGAACCGGGGACTCGGGATTCGGGACTCGGAAACGGCCGTTGCCGCTATGGCTGCGGCCGCTTCGGAACTCGCGGCCGAATCGGCCTTGCCAGTCCCGAGCCGCGAGTCCCGAGTCCCGCCTGACTCAGCCCAACTGCCCATGGCAGTGCTTGAACTTCTTGCCGCTGCCGCAGGGGCACGGGTCGTTGCGGCCGGCATTGGCGAAGGCTTCCTCGGACACCTGCGCGGCTTCCTCATCGGCGCCGAAACCGCCGGTGGAGGCGTGCTGGAACTGCATCTGCCGCGCCTGCGCTTCGGCCTGGGCGCGTTCGAGCGCCTCCAGCTCGGCAACTTCCTGCTCGTTCTGGATGCGCACGCGGGCCAGGATGGTCACCACCTCGCGCTTGACCTTGTCGAGCATCTCCGAGAACAGTTCGAAGGCTTCCTTCTTGTACTCCTGCTTGGGCTGCTTCTGCGCATAGCCGCGCAGATGGATGCCCTGGCGCAGATAGTCCATGCGCGCCAGATGCTCCTTCCAGTTCTGGTCGAGCACGTTGAGCATGATGTGCTTTTCGAGCATGCGCATGGTTTCGGCGCCGACCTGGCTCTCGCGGGTCGTGAAGTGCGCCTCGACCGCATCCTGCACCGTCTGCGCGACCGTCTCGGCATCGAGCTCCTCGGCCGTGCGCGCCAGCTCGACCAGCGGCACCTGCACGTTGAACTCCTGCGCGATCGTCGCCTCCAGGCCGGGCAGGTCCCACTGCTCGTCGACCGAGTTGGCCGGCACGTAGCGCTGGACCATGTCGGCGACCACGTCGCCGCGGATCCCGACCACGTTGTCCTGCACGCTCTCGGCTTCCAGCAACTCGTCGCGCTGGCCGTAGATGACCTTGCGCTGGTCGTTGTTGACGTCGTCGAAGTCGAGCAGGTTCTTGCGGATGTCGAAGTTGTGCGCCTCGACCTTGCGTTGCGCGTTGGCGATCTGCTTGGTCACCAGCGGGCTTTCGATGATGTCGTCTTCCTTCAGGCCCATGCGCGCCATCACGCGCTGGACCCAGTCGGCCGCGAAGATGCGCATCAGATTGTCTTCGAGCGACAGGTAGAAGCGCGAAGAGCCCGGGTCGCCCTGGCGGCCGGCGCGGCCGCGCAGCTGGTTGTCGATGCGGCGCGACTCGTGGCGTTCGGTGCCGACGATGTGCAGGCCGCCGGACGCCTTGACCTGGTCGTGGCGCTCCTGCCAGGCCGCCTTGAGGCGCTGGTGGGTCACCTCATCGACCGGTTCGCCGCCGTTCTGCGCGGCCAGGTCGGCGAGTTCGGCTTCGAGCGAGCCGCCGAGCACGATGTCGGTGCCGCGGCCGGCCATGTTGGTGGCGATGGTGATCGCCCCGGGCCGGCCGGCCTGGGCGATGATGTTGGCTTCGCGTTCGTGCTGCTTGGCGTTCAGCACTTCGTGGGCGACGCCGGCCTCGGTGAGTTGCTGGCTCAGCATCTCCGAGACTTCGATCGAGGTGGTACCGACCAGCACCGGCTGGCCGCGCTCGTGCGCGGCCTTGATCTCGCCGAGCACCGCGCGGTACTTGCCGGCGCGATTGAGGAACACCTGGTCTGAGTGATCCTTGCGCTGCATCGGCCGGTTGGTCGGGATCACGATCACTTCCAGGCCATAGATGCTCTGGAATTCGTAGGCCTCGGTGTCCGCCGTACCGGTCATGCCGGCCAGCTTCTTGTACATGCGGAACAGGTTCTGGAAGGTGATCGAGGCCAGCGTCTGATTCTCGCGCTGGACCGGCACGCCTTCCTTCGCCTCGACCGCCTGGTGCAGGCCGTCCGACCAGCGCCGGCCCTGCAGGGTGCGGCCGGTGAACTCGTCGACGATCACCACCTCGCCGTCGCGGACGATGTAGTCCACGTCGCGCTGGTAGATCGCATGGGCGCGCAGCGCGGCATTGAGGTGATGGACCACGCTGATGTTGTGGCCGGCGTACAGCGAGTCTTCGTCTTCCTGCAGGATGCCGGCCTTGCGCAGCAAGTCTTCGGCGTGCTCCTGGCCGGCTTCGGACAGGTGCACCTGCTTGCCCTTCTCGTCGACCCAGTAATCGCCCTCGCCGTCTTCCTTCTCCTGGCGGATCAGCGACGGCACGATGCGGTTGACCTTGATGTACAGCTCCGGCGATTCGTCGGCCGGCCCGGAAATGATCAGGGGCGTGCGCGCCTCGTCGATCAGGATCGAGTCGACTTCGTCGACGATCGCGTAATGCAGGCCGCGCTGGTAGCGGTCTTCCTTCGACAGCGCCATGTTGTCGCGCAGGTAGTCGAAGCCGAATTCGTTGTTGGTGCCGTAGGTGATGTCGCTGGCGTAGGCAGCATGCTTGTCGCTGTGCTGCATGCCCGGATAGACCACGCCGACGCTCAGGCCGAGCCAGTTGTAGAGCTTGCCCATCCACGCCGAGTCGCGGCGTGCGAGGTAGTCGTTGACCGTGACCACGTGCACGCCCTGGCCTTCGAGCGCGTTGAGGTAGACCGGCAAGGTGCCGACCAGGGTCTTGCCCTCGCCGGTGCGCATCTCGGCGATCTTGCCCAGGTGCAGGACCATGCCGCCGATCAGCTGGACGTCGTAGTGACGCATGCCGAGCACGCGCCGGGAGGCCTCGCGGCAGACCGCGAACGCCTCCGGCAGCAGCTTGTCGAGCGACTCGCCGTCGGCGATGCGCTTCTGGAACTCCGGCGTCTTGGCCTGCAGCTGGGCGTCGGAGAGCTTCTGCATCTCCGGCTCGAGCGCATTGATCCTGACGACGGATCGTTGCAGTTGACGCAGCAGACGATCGTTGCGGCTGCCGAAAACGCGGGTAAGCAAGCTGTTGAGCATGAACGGGTCCGTGTAAAGCGAACGGGGTGGCACAGGCGGGACGGTTTAAGAGCGCGCCGCCGCCGGCAAGTTCCCCAGGAATCCAGACGACCAGCCCCTCCTTGCGTTTCGGCATCCCGAAAACGCGATCGGAGGCGCCGTGCGCCCCCGATCGAATCGAGCCTGGTCTTTGGCCACACGCATTCTAGCGTGGGGGGCGACCTGAACGGTATCAAGGGGGATAGGCGCCGGTCGAATGTGGGACTTTGCCCGATTCCGCGGTTTGGCGGGTTCTTTTGAACGGGGCCGGCCCGGTGCGCGGCGGGCTCGACGAGGTCGTCAGCCGGGGACTAGGCGCTCGGCGTGGGAGGCGCTTCGGCTCGCTTGAGGCGGTAGATGGCTGTAGAGCTGGATCGTTCGTTCCGCGGGCCGGCGGGATAGGCCAGGACTGACACCCCGTATGCCCGGATGGCCCGCCGCAGCGCGGCGGGCGTTCACCAAGCCCGCGAGCCAATGGCTCGCGAGCGGGGCGCTGTTCGGTGGCTGATCGACCAGCAGTGAGCGGGTGCTCCCGCTTGGTTTTGCTCGCCCGGCCCGCCGCAGCGCGGCGGGCGTTCACCAAGCCCGCGAGCCAATGGCTCGCGAGCGGGGCGCTGTTCGGTGGCTGATCGACCAGCAGTGAGCGGGTGCTCCCGCTTGGTTTTGCTCGCCCGGCCCGCCGCAGCGCGGCGGGCGTTCACCAAGCCCGCGAGCCAATGGCTCGCGAGCGGGCTTGGCTCACCCCCTCAGCGGGGATTGCTGGTTGAGGAATTTCAGCGGGTTCACCACCCGGCCGCCTTCCCAGACTTCGAAATGCACGTGGGCGCCGGTGGAGCGGCCGCTGGAGCCGGCCTTGGCGATTTCCTGGCCGGCGCGGACCAGCTCGCCGACCTTGAGCAGCAGGCTGGAGTTGTGCGCATAACGCGTCACGTAGCCGTTGCCGTGGTCGATCTCGATCACGTTGCCGTAGCCCGAACGCACGCCGGAATAGCTGACCACGCCATCGGCCACGGCCAGCACCGGGTCGCCGACGTCGGCCTCGAAATCGATGCCCTTGTGGAACGCGGCGCCGCCGTTGAACGGATCGGCGCGGCCGCCGAAGCCGGAGGTGATGTAGCTGTTGGCGATCGGCGCGCGCGAAGGCACCGCGTTCATGTCGATCTGGCGGTTGAACAGCAGCGACTCGAGCACCGAGAGCTGTTCGCCGGAGGCCTTGAACTGGCGGTCCAGCAGGTCCATGCCGGCATCGAGCTCGGGCTTGGCCATGTCGCGCACCGGGCCGGCGCCACCGACGCCGACCGGCTTTTCGAAATCGAATTCGCCGTCCTGCAGCTGGCCGATCCGGGTCAGGCGCTCGCCGAGCGCGTTGAGACGGTTGGCTTCGGCCTGCAGTTCGCCCATGCGTGCGGCGAGGGCGTTGATCTCGCGCTGCGCGTCGCGGCGCGTCGCGGTGATCTGGGCCTGCTGCTGGGCCAACTGCGCGCGTAGCATGCGGTTGTCGGCGATGCCCGCGCCTGCGCCGATGCTGACGCCGGTGCCGAGCAGCAATGCGATGGCGAGCGCCGGTCGGCGGGAGCCGATCCGTCCGGCCTGCTGGAAGAACTCGCCCAGCCTGGCTCGTGTGTTGTCTACGATGGTTTTATAGGTCATGTGTCCGATGTCTTATTCCAAGCCCAAGCCGCCGTCGCGCGGCCCTTCGAAGCCGCGCATCGCCTTGGATGCACTGCTCGAAGACCCCGCTGGCAACCCGATCCGCCGAGCCTTGTGGCTCGACGAACTGGACCGTCGGTTACGCCCCTACCTGCCGCCTTCGCTCGCCGCGCATGCGCGGTTGGCCAACTTCGAACGCGGCAGGCTCGTGTATGTCGTCGATGCTCCGGTGTGGCGCGCCAAGCTCAGGCTCGCGGCTCCGGAACTGCTCGACGCAGCCCGATCCATCGGGCTGGAAGCGGCCGAATTCGTCGTCAAGACGACGATTCCCGTCCCGGCGGCAGTGCCGGTCAGAAAGGCCAAACCCATGTCGGCTGCGACGCTGGAAGCGCTGCAAGCCGCGCTGGCATCGCTGAAGAAACCTGATCCGTCAGGGCCCAGCGACGCCGGCTGACACTCGGGGCGGTCCGCGTCGTCGACGCAAACCGGCGGGGGTCCGAGAGCCGGGGTCGGGGAATCCTACTGGCCCTACCCCTCGGCTTTGTTAAAGAGCCGGAAGCATTTCAGAAAGGTTTCGTTATTAAAACGTTAAGACGTCACGCGCCGTTCACGAGTGTGATCGCGTTAACGTTCTTAACTTTTCGGACCGAATGCCGGTCCCGCATTCAGTTTCGAGTGCCGCCAGCGGGCAGAGTCTCGATTCGGGCGGGGCCTATCGCGCGAGCGGATCAGGCCCGCACCGGGGCCGCAGCGGGCCCCGATCAGGCCGGCACGGGTTCGCCGTAAGCGACCGGCGTCGGCTCCGAGCCGGTGTAGGTGACCTGCTCCCAGGCCGAGCGTTCGGCCAGCAAGGCGCGCACCAGCTTGTTGTTGAGCGCGTGGCCGGACTTGTAGCCCTCGTAAGCGCCGATGATGGCGTGGCCGGCGAGGTAAAGATCGCCGACCGCGTCGAGGATCTTGTGGCGGACGAATTCGTCGGTGTAGCGCAGGCCATCGTCGTTGAGCACGCGGAACTCGTCGAGCACGATCGCATTGTCCATCGAGCCGCCGAGGCCGAGGTTGCGTTCGCGCATGTATTCCAGATCGCGCATGAAACCGAAGGTGCGGGCGCGGCTGACTTCGCGGATGTAGTTCTCGGTCGAGAACTCGACCTGCGCGCGCGACTGCGCCGCCGGAATCGCCGGATGGTCGAAGACCACGGTGAAACCGAGGCAGAAACCGTCGAAGGGCTCGAAACGGGCGACCTTGTCGCCGTCGCGCACTTCGACCGGATGCTTGATGCGGATGAAGCGCTTGGGCGCGTCCTGCTCGGCGATGCCCGCCGACTGCAGCAGGAACACGAACGGGCCGGCCGAACCGTCCATGATCGGCACTTCCGGCGCCGACAGTTCGACATAGCAATTGTCGATGCCGAGGCCGGCCATCGCCGACAGCAGATGCTCGACCGTCATCACCTTGCCGGCGCCGTAGGTCAGGCCGGTGCACAGGGTGGTCTCGGTGACCAGGTCGGCGCGCGCAGGCAGCTCCACCACCGGGTCGAGATCGACGCGGCGGAACACGATGCCGGTATCGGTCGGCGCCGGGCGCAGGGTGAGAAAGACCTTCTCTCCGCTGTGCAGGCCCACGCCGGTGGCGCGGATCACGTTTTTGAGGGTGCGCTGACGCAGCATGGTCGTGGGGAGACTTCCGCGGACGTGGAGTGATGGTGTCGTCGCCGGTCCGCAAAACCTGCGGACGCGAGGGGACCGACCCAAGAATGGGGGTGGAACGAAGCCGCGCAAGATTAGCACGCGCAAGCCTGAACCTGAACGAAAAGGACACACTGTCCCGCCGTTGTCAACAGCGCTCGTCAAACTGACCGGTCGGCTCCCCGAGGGGTGGGCCGACCGGCCCAAGGCCCCGCGCTTTACGCCGGGGCAAGATGCCTCGGGCCGGGGACGAGTCCGGCCCTTTGGGTGATGCGTGCAGCAGCAACGAGTTCAGAGAGTGAGGAGTGAGTGGGAGCAGCAGCCCTGCTCATTACTCACTCCTGCGCACTCACCCCCTCGCTCAATCCGCCTGGCGGCGCAGGAACGCCGGGATGTCCAGGTAGCTGCTGTCGCTGCCGAAGTCCGCCACGGCCGGGCCGGTCGGTTCCTGGCGCGAGCTGCCGCGCAGGCTGCCGCCGAAGCTCGGCATCGGCGCGTGGCCGACGTCGTCCATCGCCGAGAACTCGGGCTGGCCGGTGGTGGCGTTGCGCACCAGTTGGATCGGCGCGCGCTGCGACTCGCGGTCGTGGCCGTGACCGCGCACCGACTGCTTGACGGCGACCCGGTTGAGGCCGGTGGCGACCACGGTGACCCGCACCTCGTCCTGCATGTCCGGGTCGAGCACGGTGCCGATGACCACGGTCGCGTCTTCGGAAGCGAAGTTCTCGATGGTACGGCCGACTTCGTCGAACTCGGCCATGGTGAAGTCCGGGCCGGCGGTGATGTTGACCAGGATGCCGTTGGCGCCGGCCAGGTTGACGTCGTCGAGCAGCGGGTTCTGGATCGCCGATTCGGCCGCGGCCTGGGCGCGGTCGTCGCCGCGCGCGGCGCCGGTGCCCATCATCGCCAGGCCCATCTCGCTCATGACCGTGCGCACGTCGGCGAAGTCGACGTTGATCAGGCCCGGACGCACGATCAGGTCGGCGATGCCCTGCACGGCGCCGAGCAGCACGTCGTTGGCGGCGCGGAAGGCCTGGATCATGGTCGCGTTGCGGCCGAGCACGGTGATCAGCTTCTCGTTCGGGATCGTGATCAGCGAATCGCAGTGGTGCGACAGCTCCTCGATGCCCTTCAGCGCGACCTGCATGCGGCGGCGGCCCTCGAACGGGAACGGTTTGGTGACGACCGCAACGGTCAGGATGCCCATCTCCTTGGCGAGCTGGGCCACGACCGGCGCGGCGCCGGTGCCGGTGCCGCCGCCCATGCCGGCGGTGATGAAGACCATGTCGGCGCCGGTCAGCGCGTCCATGATGCGTTCGCGGTCTTCCAGCGCGGCCTGGCGGCCGACCTCCGGGTTCGCGCCGGCGCCCAGGCCCTTGGTGACGTTGCTGCCGAGCTGCAGCTGCAGCTTGGCGCCGCAGTTCTTGATCGCCTGCGCGTCGGTGTTGGCGGTGATGAACTCCACTCCGTCGACGTTGCCGCTGACCATGTGCGCCACGGCGTTGCCGCCGCCGCCGCCCACGCCAACGACCTTGATGACCGCGTTCGGGGCCATTTTTTCAACCAGTTCGAAATGTGCCATGTTCTCGTCCTCTTATTAGTGCCGGGGTTCGGGGCTCGGGACTCGGGACTCGTAGAGCCCGGTTCCGCGTCTTCGCCGTCGACGTTTTGTTTTTCTAATGGTGAACAACTCGTTCGATCTACCGCTGTGCCACTGCCTTACCTGCCGCCTGTAACGCTTCCCCTTCTGCGAGTCCCGACTCCCGAGTCCCGCCCGCGGCGGTCAGAATTCGCCGCGATACCAGTTCTTGATCTTGTTGAAGAAGCTGCCGGCGCGACCGGTGGAGATCACCGGACGGCGCGGGTTCTCTATCTGGCTGCCCATCAACAACAGGCCGACGCCGGTCGCATGGACCGGGTTGCCGACCACCTCGCCCAGACCGGTGACGTGCTGCGGGATGCCCACGCGCACCGGCATCTGCAGCATTTCCTCGGCCAGTTCGACCACGCCTTCCATCTTCGAGGCGCCGCCGGTCAGGACCATGCCGGCGCGCACGTGGTGCTCGAAACCCGAGCGGCGCAGTTCGGCCTGGATCATTTCGAAGATTTCCTCGTAGCGCGCCTGCACCGCCTGCGCCAGCGAGTGGCGCGGCATGCGGCGCGGCGGGCGGTCGCCGACGCTCGGCACCTGGATCGACTCCTCGGCCGTGGCCATCTGCGCCAGCGCGCAGGCATAGCGGACCTTGATCTGCTCGGCTTCCGGGGTCGGCGTGCGCAGCATGTGGGCGATGTCTTCGGTGACCTTGTCGCCGGCGATCGGCAGGCTCGCGCTGTGGGCGATCGCGCCCTGCACGAACACCGCGATGTCGGTGGTGCCGGCGCCGATGTCGACCAGGACCACGCCGAGCTCGCGCTCGTCGCTGGTCAGCACCGCGTTGCTGGAAGCCAGCACGCCGAGGATCAGGTCGTCGACTTGCAGGCCGCAGCGCTGGACGCACTTGCTGATGTTGGCCGCGGCCGACTGCGCGCACACGACCAGGTGCGCGTGCACTTCCAGGCGCACGCCGGTCATGCCGACCGGGTTGCGGATCCCTTCCTGCGAATCGTCGAGCACGTAGTCGCGCGGGATCGCATGCAGGATCTTCTGGTCGGCCGGGATCGCCACCGCCTTGGCCGCTTCGAGCACGCGGTCGAGATCGCCGTAGGTGACCTCGCCGTCGCGGATCGGCGCGATGCCCTGCGAGTTGCGGCACTGGATGTGGTTGCCGGAGATCGAGGCGTAGACCGAGCGGATCTCGCAGCCGGCCATCAGCTCGGCTTCCTCGATCGCGCGCTGGATCGACTGCACCGTCGATTCGATGTCGACCACGACGCCGCGCTTGAGTCCGCGCGATTCGTGCGAGCCGATGCCGATGACTTCGATCGGAGTGCCGGGCCGGCCGTCCGAAGGCGTGTACTCGCCCACCAACGCCACCACCTTGGAGGTGCCGATGTCGAGGCCTACGATCAGCGACTTGTCGCCTTTGCGGTTCATGACTGTCCTTGCTGCTGTTTCGGTGCCGCCTCGGGCGCCTGCACGGGCGCCCAGGACAGCGAAAAACCATTGGTGTAACGAAGATCGGCGCGCGCGAGCACTTGCACGCGCTGGGCCAACAACTGCGGCAACAACCTGACGAAGCGGCCCAGGCGGGCGCGCGCTTCGCTGCGCCCGACCACGATCTGCGCGCCGTTGCCCAGACCGAGCGTCCAGCTGCCGCGCTGGTCCACCTCGACCTGCCTGACGTCCATGCCGACCGGCGCGAACAGCTCGCGCGATTCGTTGTACAGCGCGACCACGTCGGCGACCCGCGCGTCGGGCCCGCCGAACTGCGGCAGGCCGTCCGGCACCTGGATGCCGTCGACCGGGAACAGGCGTCCCTGCTCGGATAGCAGTTGGTCCTTGCCCCAGCGCGCGAACGGCTTGTGTTCGATCACGCTGACTTCGAGCACGTCGGGCCAGCGCTTGCGCACTTCGGCATGCTCAACCCACGGCAACCTGGCCACCGAGTCCTGCGCCGCCGCCAGGTCCACCGCGAAGAAACCGCGCCGGGCGTACGGCAACAAGGTCTTGCGCAGCGATCCCGCATCCACCCGCTCGAACTCGCCGGTCACGCGCAGGCGCTTGAGCGGCCACTGGTCCGCGCCGACCCAGCCGTTGAGCACGGCCACGACCGGCAGCGCGACCAAGGCCAGCGCGAGCAACCAACCGACGAGGCGGAGCATGGCGTTCACGCCGCGTCACCTCCTACGGCGGGCGGCGCGACCACGGTCGCCTCGAGCACGCGCCAGCACAGTTCGTCGTACTCGATGCCGACCTGGCGCGCGGCCTTCGGCACCAGCGAATGGCTGGTCATGCCGGGGGCGGTATTGACCTCGATCAGATACAGCTGGCCGCTGCTGCGGTCGCGCATCACATCGACCCGGCCCCAACCCTTGCAGCCCGCGGCGACGAAGGCTTCCATCGCCAGCCGGCGGATTTCGTCCTCGTCGACGCCGTCCAGGCCCGGGCACAGGTATTGGGTATCGTCGGCGATGTACTTGGCGTGGTAGTCGTACCACTCGCCCTTGGGCACGATCCGGATCGACGGCAGCGCGCTATAGCCCTCGCCATTGACCAGCACGGCCACGGTCAGCTCGTCGCCGATCACCATCTGCTCCATCAGCATCTCGCCCGGGTAGCGCGCGGCGAGCGCCACCGCCTCGTCGATGTCGGCGTCCTTGAGCACGCGCGACACGCCGACGCTGGAGCCTTCGCTGGACGGCTTGATGATCACCGGCAGGCCGATCTCGCGCGCCGCCGCATGGACGTCGTCGCCCTTGGCGATGCGCTTGTAGCGCGGGGTCGGCAGGCCGGTCGACATCCACACCTGCTTGGTGCGGATCTTGTCCATCGCCAGCGCCGAACCGAGCACGTCGGAACCGGTGTACGGCACGCCGAGCGCTTCGAGCACGCCCTGCAGCACGCCGTCTTCGCCGCCGCCCTTGTTGCCGTGCAGGATGTTGAACACCCGATCGACGCCGCCGGCGCGGATCGCGTCCATCAGCGCAGGGATGCCGTCGACCGCGAACGCCTCGACGCCGCGCGAACGCAGCGCTTCGAGCACGCCGCGCCCGGAATCCAGCGACACTTCGCGCTCGGCGCTGGTGCCGCCCATGAGCACGGCGACGCGGCCGAACACCGCCGGATCGGTGACGCGCAACGGCGCGAATTGAACACTCACCACGCTCACTTCGATTCTCCCTGGAAACCCTGGCTGGCGAGCTGTTGGGCAGCGGCGCCGATGTCGCCGGCGCCCATCAGCAACAACAGATCGCCGTCGTTGAGGACGTCGGGCAGCACGCCGGCGAGATCGCCGGCGCCGCTGACCACGACCGGATCGATGCGGCCGCGCGCACGGATCGCGCGCGCCAGCGACTTGGCGTCGGCGCCGGCGATCGGCGCTTCGCCGGCCGGATAGACCTCGGTCAGCACCAGCGCATCGACCGAGGACAGCACCGCGGCGAAGTCGTCGAACAGGTCGCGGGTACGGCTGTAGCGGTGCGGCTGGAACGCCACTACCAGGCGCTTGTCCGGCCAGCCGCCGCGCGCCGCGGCGAACACCGCTTCGAGTTCTTTCGGGTGATGGCCGTAGTCGTCGACCAGCTGCACCGACGCGCCCTTGTCGGTACGCAGTTCGGCGAGCAGGTTGAAGCGCCGGCCGATGCCTTCGAATTTCTCCAGCGCGCGCGCGATCGCATCGGGCTGCACGCCGAGCTGCCAGGCCACCGATGCCGCGGCCAGCGAATTGAGCACGTTGTGGCGGCCGGGCAGTGCCAGGGTCACCGCGGTGCGCGAGGCGTCCGGCAGGCACAGGGTGAAGTACATCGCCCCGCCGCGCTGGCTCACGTCCTCGGCGCGCACATCGGCGGTCTCGTCGAACCCGTAGGTCATGACGTGGCGCGGGGTCTCCGCGGCGAGCCGGGCGACGTTGGCGTCGTCAATGCACAGCACGGCCAGACCGTAGAACGGCAGGCGGTGCAGGAATTCCTCGAACGCGGCCTGGACCTTGGCGAAGTCGCCGCCGTAGTTTTCCAGGTGATCGGCGTCGATGTTGGTGACGATGGCGATCTGCGGGTTCAGACGCAGGAAGCTGCCGTCGCTTTCGTCGGCTTCGGCGACCAGCCACTGGCCGCCGCCGAGGCCGGCGTTGGCGCCGGCGGCGAGCAGTTTGCCGCCGATCACGAAGGTCGGGTCGATCCCGCCTTCGGCGAGCACGCTGGCGGTCAGCGAGGTGGTCGTGGTCTTGCCGTGGGTACCGGCCACCGCGATGCCGCGGCGGAAGCGCATCAGCTCGGCCAGCATCTCGGCGCGCGGCACCACGGGAATGCGCTGCGCGCGCGCTTCCATCAGCTCGGGGTTGTCGCGCTTGATCGCGCTCGACACCACCACGCAATCGGCGCCCAGCACGTTGGCCGCGGCATGGCCGCGGTGGACGCTGACGCCCATCGCTTCGAGCCGGCGGGTCACCGCGTTGTCCGCCATGTCCGAGCCGGACACCTGATAGCCGAGGGTGCACATGACTTCCGCGATCCCGCTCATGCCGGTGCCGCCGATGCCGACGAAGTGCACGCGCGGAAACGCCTTGGCCAGGTCGCCGGTATGTTGCAGGCGGCGGCGAAGTGCGGTGCTCATACTGCTTTCCTCAACAGGACTCGGGACTCGGGACCCGGGACTCGCGTAAACGCGCATACGTCGCCGATGTGTTGCCAACCTGCTACCGCCACTTCCGCTCCTCTTACGAATACATCCGAAGCAACCCGGCGCTTGGCCGAGTCCTCAGTCCCGAGTCCCGAGTCCCGTAGCCAAGCGTTCATCGCCCCGCCTCCAGCACCACGTCGGCGACGCGTTCGGCGGCGTCGGGCTTGGCCAGCGCACGCGCGGCGTTGGCCATCTGCAACAGCACGCCGCGCTCGGCCAGGATTTCGATGGTCGCCGACAGGCGCTCGGCCAGGTCGCCGGCCTGCGGCAGCAGTTGCGCCGCGCCGCGATCGACCAGGAAACGCGCGTTCTTGGTCTGATGGTCGTCGACCGCCTGCGGGAACGGCACCAGCACGCTGCCGACTCCGGCCGCGCACAACTCGGCCAGGGTCAGCGCGCCGGCGCGGCACACCACCAGGTCGGCCCAGGCGTAGGCGGCGGCCATGTCGGCGATGAAGGGTTCGACCGACGCGACCACGCCGGCCGCGGCATAGGCGCGTTCGGCGTCTTCGCGCAGCTTCTCGCCGCACTGGTGCCGCACTTCGCAGGGCACCCGGCCGCGCAGGCCGGCGATCGCCGCGGGCACGCCGGCGTTGAGCGCACGCGCGCCCTGGCTACCGCCGAGCACGAGCAGGCGCAGCGGCCCGCTGCGTTCGGCGAAACGTTGCGCCGGCGCGGCGATCGCCGCGATCTCGGCGCGCACCGGATTGCCGACCACTTGTTCGCGGCCGCCGGCGAAAGTGTCCGGAAAGCCGGTCAGCACGCTGCCCGCGAAACGCGACAGCACCCGGTTGGTCATGCCCGGGGCGCGATTTTGTTCGTGCACGATCAGCGGCACGCCGGCCAGACGCGCGGCCAGGCCGCCGGGGCCCGCCGCGTAGCCGCCGAAACTCACCACCGCGCGCGGCTGGCGCTGGCGCAGCACGCGCTGCGCCGCGCGCACCGACGACAGCAGGCGGAACGGCGCGCGCAGCAACGTGGCCAGGCCCTTGCCGCGGACGCCGCTGATCGCGATGGTGTCGATGGCGACGTCGTGCTGCGGCACCAGGCGCGTTTCCATGCCGCCGTCGGCGCCGAGCCAGCACACCGGGACGCCGCGGCCTCGCAGGGCCTTGGCCACTGCGAGGCCGGGAAAGATGTGGCCGCCGGTGCCGCCGGCGAGAATCATCACCGGGCGTTCGCTCGCGCGCAGCTCGCTCATGCCGACCTCCCGAGCGAAGGCTCCACGCGCTGGCGCAGCCGGCTGGTGCCGCGCGCGTTGTCGTGGTTGCGCGCATTGGCCGAGGGCGCGGGACCGGCGTTCGCCGGCGTCGCCGCCGGCGCTGCCGCGCCCTGCCCGGCTTCGCCGCGCAGGCGGGCGACCTGGCGCTGGGCACGGTCGAGTTCGTAGGACACGCGCAGCAGCACGCCGAGCGCGGCGCAGCTCATCAGCACGCTGGAGCCGCCGTAGGAAATCATCGGCAGGGTCAGGCCCTTGGTCGGCAGCAGGCCCAGGTTCACGCCGATCGAGACGAAGCTCTGCAGCCCCATCCACAGGGCGATGCCGAAAGCGACGTAACCGGAGAAGTGGCGACGCATCTCGACGCACTTCAGCCCGATCCACAATGCGCGCCCGGCCAGCAGCACGTACATGCCGACCACCGCGCAGACGCCGGCGAAACCGAATTCCTCGCCGATCACCGCCATGATGAAGTCGGTATGCGCCTCGGGCAGGTAGGACAGCTTCTGCACCGACGCGCCGAGGCCGACCCCGGTCCACTCGCCGCGGCCGACCGCCATCAGCGCGTTGGTCAGCTGATAGCCGGTGCCGAACGGGTCGACCCAGGGATTCAGGAACGAGGTCAGGCGGGTGACGCGGTAGGGCTCGGCGATGGCGACGATCGCCAGCACCGGCAGGCCGATCAGCACCGGGCCGAACATGCGCGGCATGTTGACGCCGCCGAGCACCAGCATGCCGGCGGTGATCGCCAACAGCAGCGAAGACGAACCGAAGTCGGGCTGCATCAGCAGCAAGGCCACCAGCACCACGGCCACGCCGATCGGCTTGAGCATCGCGCCCCAGGTGGCCGAGATGTCTTCGCTGAAGCGCTTCAGATAACTCGCCAGCCAGACGATGTAGAGCAGCTTGACCGCCTCGACCGCCTGGAAGCTGGCCGGGCCGAGGTTGATCCATCGCTTGGCGCCGTTGACCTGCTTGCCGATCACCGGCACGAACACCAGCAGCAGCAACACCACGCAGACCAGCAGCAGCCACTGGTTGTGCTGCTCGATGGTCTTGAGCTCGGTGCGCATCAGCCAGAAGCCCAGGCCCAGGCCGACCGACAGGAAGATCAGGTGGCGGGTCAGGAAGTAGAACGGATCGACCTCATGGGTCGCGGCCACGCCGAGCGAGGCCGAGCCGACCATGATCACGCCCGTGCAGGCCAGCGCCGCGGACACGGCGAGCAACCACGGGTCGTAGCGCCCGTGGATGGCGTCGAGTCGCGTTGCCTGGCGTGCGGAATTTTCCATCAACGGACCTTGAGCGTGGCCAGACCGACCAGCACCAGCACCACCGAGATGATCCAGAAGCGCACGATCACCCGCGGCTCGGGCCAGCCCTTGAGCTCGAAGTGGTGATGGATCGGCGCCATGCGGAACACGCGCTTGCCGGTGAGCTTGAACGAGGCGACCTGGATCATCACCGACAGGGTCTCGATGACGAACACGCCGCCCATGATCACCAGCACCAGTTCCTGACGGACGATCACCGCGATGGTGCCGAGCACCGCGCCGAGCGCGAGCGCGCCGATGTCGCCCATGAACACCATCGCCGGGTAGGTGTTGAACCACAGGAAGCCGAGCCCGGCGCCGGCGATCGCCGCGCAGATGATCACCAGCTCGCCGGCCCCGGGCACCTGCGGGATCTGCAGGTACTTGGAGAACTCGGCATGGCCGGAGGCATAGGCGAACACGCCCAGTGCGCAGGCGACCAGCACCGTCGGCATGATGGCCAGGCCGTCGAGGCCGTCGGTCAGGTTGACCGCATTGGAGAAGCCGACGATCCAGAAATAGGCGACCACGATCAGGCCGGCGCCGAGCGGGATCGCGATGGCCTTGATCAGCGGCACGTAGAAGGTCGTGCTGGCCGCGGTCGAGGGATCGGCGGTGAAGTACAGGAAGGCGCCGGCGGCCAGGCCGAAGATCGACTGCAGCAGATACTTCCAGCGCGATTTCAGGCCGTTGGGGTCGCGGTGGACGATCTTGATCCAGTCGTCGTACCAGCCGATCGCGCCGAACGCCAGCATCACCGCCAGCACCAGCCAGACGTAACGGTTGCGCAGGTCGCCCCACAGCAGCACCGAGGCCAGCACCGTGACCAGGATCAGCGCCCCGCCCATGGTCGGAGTGCCGGCCTTGGAGAAATGCGTCTGCGGGCCGTCCTGGCGGATCGGCTGGCCGCCCTTGTACTGGGCGAGCTTGCGGATCACCGCCGGCCCCCACCACAACGACAAGGCCAGCGCGGTCAGCGCGCTGAGGATGCCGCGGAAGGTCAGATAACCGAACAGACCGAAGAGGCTCTGCAGTTGTTCCAGCCAGCGAGTCAATTCAAGCAACATGCGTCGTCCCCTTCCCCTGTGCGGGCTTCTGCGCGGACAGCAACGCCGTCACGATCCGATCCATCGCACTGCTGTGCGACCCCTTGACCAACACCCGTACGCCTTCGCGCAGATCGGCGGCCAGCGCCTGCGCGAGCTCGGCATGGCTCGCGTGCACGCTGGCGCCCTCGCCGAAGGCCTGCGCCGCGGCGGTACTGAGCGCGCCGAGCGCGTACAGGCGGCGGATGCCGGAGGCCTTGGCGCGGCGGCCGATGTCGGCGTGCATGGCGATTTCGTCGTTGCCGATCTCGCGCATGTCGCCGAGCACCAGCCAGTTCTCGCCGCCGATTTCGGCCAGCGCGTCGATCGCCGCCGCGGTCGAACCGGGGTTGGCGTTGTAGCTGTCGTCGATCAACACCGCGCCGTTGTCGAGACGGTGGGTGATCAGGCGACCCTCGACCGGCTGAGCGGCGTTAAGGCCGGCGACGACCGCGTCGAACCCGGCGCCGGCGCCCAGCGCCAGCGCGGTCGCAGCGAGCGCGTTGCGCACGTTGTGCCGGCCGACCAGGTTCAAGGCGATATCCGCCCGACCCTGCGGCGTCACCAGCGCGAACCTCGAACCGTCGGTGCCGACGCGAATATCCCGGGCGCTCACGTCCGCGCTGGACTCGAGGCCGAAGCGAATGACCCGGCGCCCGGCCGCGCGTTCGCCGAAATACGGGGCGAAGGCGTCGTCGGCGTTGATCACCGCCACGCCGTCGGCGGGCAGCGCGTCGTAGATAGCCGCCTTGGTGTCGGCGATGCCGAGCAGGCTGCCCATGCGCTCCAGGTGCGCCGGGGCGATGTTGTTGACCAGGGCCACCTGCGGACGCGCCACGCCCACCAGGTAAGCGATGTCGCCGGGCTTGCCGGCGCCCATTTCGTAGATCGAGAACTGGGCGTCTTCCGGCGCGTCGAGCACCGCCAACGGCAGGCCGATCTCGTTGTTGCGATTGCCCGGCGTCGCATAGGTGCGGCCGGCGCGCTCCAGGATCGCCGCGGTCAGGGTCTTGACGCTGGTCTTGCCGTTGCTGCCGGTGATCGCGACGACGGTGTTGCCGCTGCGCTGCGCCTGCACTGCAGCGGCGAGGTCGGCGAGCGCGCGTTCGCTGTCGGCGGCGACGACCTGGGCCACCGGCGCATCGGTCTCGCGCGCGACCAGCGCGCCGGCGACCGTGGTGCCGGCGAGCTTGGCGAGGTGATCGTGGCCGTCGAAGCGCTCGCCCTTGAGCGCGACGAACAGCGCCGCGCCGCGTTCTGGCAGCGCGCGGGTGTCGGTGACGACGAGTTCGATCGCCGTATCGGCGCCATGCAGGCGGCCACCGGTCATACGTGCGATTTCGGACAGTCGCAGGCTCTTCATGGTCGCTCCTGCCCACCCTGGGCCCGCGCCGCCTGCACACCCGTGTGGGGCGCGCGAGCTTCCAGCGCGGCCCGGGCTACGTCGGTGTCGTCGAAAGCATGGCGCACGCCATGGATCTCCTGATAAGGCTCGTGGCCCTTGCCGGCGATCAGCACGATGTCGTCGGCGCCGGCCTGGGCGATGGCGTGGTCGATCGCCGCGCGGCGGTCGCGCAGGACCACCGCGCGCTGCGGGTCTCGCAGGCCGGCGACGATGTCGGCGACGATGACGTCGCCGTCTTCGCCGCGCGGGTTGTCGTCGGTGACGATGACCAGGTCGGCGCCGTGCTCGGCGATCGCCGCCATCTGCGGGCGCTTGCCGCGATCTCGTTCGCCGCCGCAGCCGAACACGCAGATCAGGCGCGCGCCGGCATGCGAGCGCAGCGAGGCCAGCGCCTGTTCCAGTGCGTCGGGGGTGTGCGCGTAGTCGATCACGACCAGGGGCGCGACGCCGTCGCCGCCGAGGCGGTTCATGCGGCCGTGGATCGGCTGCAATCGCGACAGGGTTTCGGCGATCTGCGCCGGCTTGTCGCCGAGCGCATACAGGGTGCCGGCCACCGCCAGCAGGTTGTCGACGTTGAAGCGGCCCAGCAGCGGCGACACGACTGCGTGGGTCTGGCCGTCGACGACCAAGTCGAAGCCGATGCCGCGATTGTCGAAGCTCAGGGTCTCGGCGCGGACGACGGCGTGGTCGCGATCGCGCGAGCTCAGCCCGACCGCGCGCACCGACTTGGGCAGCTTGGCGATCAGTTCGCGGCCGAATTCGTCGTCGAGGTTGATCGCCGCGGCCTTGAGGCCGGGCCAGGCGAACAGACGCGCCTTGGCCGCGCCGTAGGTCGCCATGTCGCCGTGATAGTCGAGATGGTCGCGGGTCAAGTTGGTGAACACGCCGACGTCGAAGTGCACGCCGGCGACGCGGCCCTGATCGAGCGCGTGCGAGCTGACTTCCATCGCGATCGCGCTGGCGCCGGCCTCGTGCATGTCGGCCAGCAATTCGTGCAGTTGCAGCACCAGCGGCGTAGTGAAACCGGTCGGGACGATTTCGCCGTACAGGCCGGCGCCGAGAGTGCCGACGCTGCCGCAGCGGATGCCGCGCAAGGCCCAGGCCTGCGCGATCAACTGCACGGTCGAGGTCTTGCCGTTGGTGCCGGTCACGCCGACCACGGTCATCGCGTCGGTGGCGCGGCCGTGGAAACGATCGCCCATCTCGCCCAGGCGCGCGCGCAGGCCGGGCACGGCGATCGCATCGGCCGGAGCCGGCAGTTCGTCGGGCGCGGGCGGCTCGAACAGGATCGCGCTGGCGCCGTTGGCGCGCGCCTGCTCGACGAAACCCAGGCCGTGCGCGCCGAACCCGGCGATCGCCACGAAGGCATTGCCGGGACGCACCGCGCGGCTGTCCATCACCAGGCCGGTGATACGCAGATCGCCGGGGATGCCGGCGATGTCGGGCAGCAGTTCGGCCAGGGACATCAGGCGGCTCATCGCGCCCCTCCCTGGATCATCGTGCCCGCGGCGATCGGCGGCGGCGACGCGACGGTCTGGGTCGCTGCCGGAAGCACCGGGCCGCTCGGCTTGCCGCCGTTCTGCTTGAGGCGCTTGGCTTCGGCCGCGGCCTGCACCGCCAGCCAGGTTTCGATGTCGTCGGGCGCCACGTCCATCAGGCGCAGCGCGCCGTCCATGACGTTGCGGAACACCGGTCCGGACACCGAGCCGCCGTAGTAACCGCGCTTGGTCGGGTCGGGCTCGCTGACCACCACCACCATCGAGAAGCGCGGCTTCTCCACCGGCACCACGCCGGCGAACAAGGACACGTACTTGCGCGAGTAACCGCCGGTGGCGCTGAACTTGCGGGTGGTGCCGGTCTTGCCGGCGACGTGATAGCCGAGGATCGCCGCCTGCTTGGCGGTGCCGCCCGGCTCGGTCACGGTCTGCATCATCCGCATGATTTCGCCGGCCACCGCCGGGTCCAGCACCTGCCGCGCTTCGTTGCGCTGGCCCTTGACGAAGGTCGGCTGGATCAGCCGGCCGCCGTTGGCCATCGCCGCGTAGGCCATGGCGATCTGCACCGGCGTCGCCGACAGCCCGTAGCCGTAGGACATGGTCGCCTTGGTGGTGCCGCTCCAGCGCGACGGCGGCGCGAGCAGGCCCGAGGACTCGCCCGGGAAGCCGCTGTTGGGCTTCTGGCCGTAACCGAAGCCGCGGATGAAGTTGTAGTAGTAGTCGTTCGGCAACGGCAGCGCGAGCTTGGCCGCGCCGACGTTGGAGCTCTTGGTGATCACGCCGGTGACGGTCAGCACGCCGTTGTTGTGGGTGTCGGTGATGCGATAGCGGCCATTGGGCATCCAGCCCGGCGTGGTGTTGACCAGGGTCGTGGGCTTGACCGCGCCGGCGTTGAGCGCGGCGGCGACGGTGATCGGCTTCATCGTCGAACCCGGCTCGACCACGTCGGTGACCGCGCGGTTGCGATGGGTGTCGCGGTTGCCGGCGCTGAGCAGGTTCGGGTTGTAGGTCGGCAGGTTCGCCATCGCCAGCACTTCGCCGGTCTCGATGTCGAGCACGACCGCCGAGGCGCTGCTGGCGCCGGTTTCGACCAGCGCCCGGCGCAGTTCGCGATAGGTCAGGTACTGGATGCGGCGGTCGAGAGTGAGGGTCAGGTCCTTGCCCGGCTCGGCCGACTGCACCAGGTCGACGTTCTCGACGATGCGGCCGGCGCCGTCGCGGATCACCCGCTTGGTGCCGGGCTTGCCGCGCAGTTCGTGGTCGAACGCCAGTTCCAGGCCTTCCTGGCCGCGGTCGTCGATGTTGGTGAAGCCCAGCACGTGCGCCATCGCCTCGCCCTGCGGGTAGAAGCGGCGGAACTCGCGCTGCGAAAACACCCCCGGCACCTTGTGGGCCAGGATCTTGCGCGCCTCGTCCGGATTGATCCGGCGCTTGAGGTACATGAATTCCTTGCCGGCGCGCTGGGCCAGCTTGCGGGTCAGCTCGTCGCGCGACACGCCCAGCGCCTTGGCCAGCTCCGGCAGGCGCTCGGGGTTCTTGGCCAGCTCCTTGGGGTTGCCCCAGATCGACTCGACCGGGGTCGACACCGCCAGCGGCTCGCCGTTGCGGTCGGTGATCATGCCGCGCGAGGTCGGGATCGGGATCTCGCGCAGCGAACGCGCATCGCCCTGCTGGCGATAGAAATCGTTGCTGATGACCTGCAGGTCCAGCGCGCGCCCGACCAGGGCGACCGCGCACAGGCCGAGCGAGCCGCCGACCAGGATCAGGCGGTTGCGCAGGTTGAACTGGGCGACGCGACCGCGCGGCTTGTTGCCGCGCGAGCCGCGGTCTTCGCGGGCGCGCGCGAAGCGCTCGCCGATGCCCTCGACCAGGCGGTCGAATCCGCCGCCGCGGCCGCGCTCGCCGAGCACGCGATCGAGCGGCCCGCTGCGGGTGGGGCGATGCGGCTTGCGACCGTTCATGGCCGGATCACCACGGTTTCGGCGCCTTCCGGGAACTTCATCCCGATGCGCTCGCGCGCGACCTGGTCGATGCGGTTGCTCTCCGCCCAGGTGGCCTGTTCCAGCTGCAGGCGGCCGAACTCGATGTTGAGTTCGTCGCGCTCGCGCTGGAGCTTGTTGAGTTGCACGAACAACTGGCGATGCTCATGGCGCGCGAACACCACCAACAGGGCCGAGACCACGTTGGCGACGATCAGCAGGGCGAGCAGCAGGCGCATCATATGGTCGGGACTCGGGTTTCGGGACTCGGGACTCGCACAAGAGCCGGGACTCGGAACTCGGGACTCGGGACTGGGTAAGGCGCTTGGACCTCTAACTGATGAAGGTGCTTCGGCTTCGGGGGCACGGGGGCCGTCCTCGCGTGAGCGAATCCGGAGCCTTGAGTCCCGAGATCCGGCTTTTGACCGAGTCCCGAGTCCCGAAACCCGAGTCCCGGCTCCTGGCCGAGTCCCGAGTCCCGAGTCCCGAGTCCCAGTTTCTCGGCCACGCGCAGCACCGCGCTGCGCGCGCGCGGGTTGCTCGCGGTTTCTTCGTCGAAGGCCTTCTGCGCGCCGCCGATCGCCAGCAGGGTCGGGGTGAACGCCAGCTCGATCGGCATGCGCCGGTTGGCCGGCGGCGCCTTGGAGTGGCGGGCGATGAACTGCTTGACGATGCGGTCTTCGAGCGAGTGGAAGCTGATCACCGCCAGGCGGCCGCCGGGCTTGAGCCTGGCCAGCGCCGCGTCGAGGCCGGCTTCGAGGTCGGCCAGCTCGCGATTTATGAAGATGCGGATCGCCTGGAAGCTGCGGGTCGCGGGATGGATCTTGTTGTCGCCGCGCGGCATCACCGAGGCGATCAGGTCGGCCAACTGGCCGGTACGCAGCAAGGGCTGCTCGCTGCGGCGCGCGACGATGGTGCGGGCGATCTTGCGGCTCTGGCGCTCTTCGCCGTAGGTCCACAGCACCTCGGCGATCTCTTTCTCCGAGGCCGAGGCCAGCCACTGCGCCGCGCTCTGGCCGCTGTCGGGATCCATGCGCATGTCGAGCGGGCCGTCCTTGCCGAAGCTGAAACCGCGCTCGGCGACGTCGAGCTGCGGCGAGGACACGCCCAAGTCCAACAGCACGCCGTCTAGGCCGCCGGCGGTTTCGTCCCAATGGGCCAGGTCGGCGAAGCTGCCGCGATAGATCGACACGCGCGGGTCGCCACCGAACTCGCGTTCGGCCACGGCGATCGCTTCCGGGTCCTTGTCCATCACCAGCAGCCGGCCTCGCGCTTGCAAAAGCTCCAGCACGCCGCGGGCATGCCCGCCGCGTCCGAACGTGCCGTCGAGATAGGCACCGTTCCCGAGCACCCGCAGGCCATCCAGCACCTGCCGGTACATCACGGGAAGGTGGCCGGATCGCGCGTGCGTGCGTTCCATGCCACCGCCCGTCATAGCTGCAGGTCGAGCAGCTCGTCGCTCAGATCGTCGTCGGTGATCGTCTGACGGATCTGCGCGTGATGCGCCTGCTCGCTCCATAACTCGAATTTGTCGCCCATGCCCAGCAAGACGGCTTTCTTCTCGATGCCGACCGCGGCGCGATGGCTGCCCGGCAGGGTGATGCGGCCGTTGCCGTCGAGTTCGACGAAGGCGGCCGCGCCGACCAGCTTGAGCTGCATGTTGCGGTTGACCTTTTTGGCCTTGGGCAGCTTGTTGACCTGGTCGCGGACGCGTTCCCAGATCGACAGCGGATACAGATAGAGCGAACCCGACTCGAACGGGTTGTAGGTGATGACCAGGCGGTTGCCGCATTCGCGCGCGACGACGTCGCGGTAGGCGGTGGGTACCGCCAGCCGTCCCTTGTCATCGATCGTGATGGCGGTTTCGCCCTGGAACATTGCGCACCTATGTGGTTCCCGTCTCTACCGGACGGGTCACCTCAGTTCACCCGCCCGGCTGGACGGCTGGCCTCGAAAACCCACAAAAACCCAGGTTTTCCCTCGGATGTCCACATTAGCAGGGTGCACAAGGTTGTCAACAACTTTCCGGGCCGAATTTCACCAAGCACATCAATGGCTTGCGGCAAACTTCAGAGTCTTATTCAAGACTTATCCACTAACCTTTGTTTCGTCTCACATTTTGAGACTCAGCACGTCACAAAGTGACCCTCGCGCGATGGCCGTCACAGTTGTTAAAGTCTTGTTGCGCAGCGGCAAGCCGTGCCGATCAGCGCAGAAGCTCGGGATTTGCCGGCATGATCGGCCGCAACTATCGGAACATCCGCATGCGAATGGGCGGCCAATGGCTGCTGCCCTGCGGCACCCGTTCAGCCCAAAGGGTCGGTGCCGGGGATCGAGGCCAAATCGCGCCAGCAAGCCGATCACCCGCCAAGCGCCGGGCCCGAAGAACAGGACCCGGAAGCGGCTGCCAGCCGAGCCCTAGCCCGCCCTCACCCGACCTCCCCCGCCAGCGGGAGAGGAAGACAAACCGCAGCGATCATCCCGATCGCCGACGCGGGCACCGAGCAAAGCAACCAGCCCAAACCAAAGCCCAATCGAGAGCCCCCTTTAGTAAAGGGGGCGCCCCAACGGGGCGGGGATTTGGACGTACATAGCAGGGCCCGAAGTTTGCGCAGCAAACTTTGGGGTTCTCAGGGCATTGCCCGAAGAACGCCGCCCCGCCGGGGCGGGGATTTGGAAGCGCATAGCGGGGCCCGAAATTTGCAACGCAAATTTTAGGACTTTCCAGGCGCAGCCTGGAAAAGCGCGAAGCCGGCCGATAAGCCGGGTTCTGTCGTGGACAGTCATTCCTCTAGGCGCAACGTCGCCGTTACGCTCAAGCAACCTACCCGGAGACATCGCGGGCCGCGACATAGTCTCCCTATTTGGTTTTGCTCCCGGTGGGGTTTGCCGTGCCGGTCTGTTGCCAGACTCGCGGTGCGCTCTTACCGCACCGTTTCACCCTTACCACGCACCCTTGCGGGCCGTTCGGCGGTCTACTCTCTGTTGCACTTTCCGTCGGCTTGCGCCGCCCAGGCGTTACCTGGCACCGTGCCCTGTGGAGCCCGGACTTTCCTCGGCACCGGATCTTGCGATCCGATGACGCGACTGCCTGGCCGACTCCGCGCCGGCATTGTCGCACGCGCAGGGGCCGAACCGGCGGAAAGGACTCATCCAGGGCAAAGGAGCGCCGAGCTCATGCACCACGACGACCCGGAAGACCATTACCCGCTCTACCCCCTGGGCATGCTGCGCCGGCATGGGCTGGCCGGCGCCCAGGATCTGGCCGAGCGCCTGCCCTCGTGGAGCGAAAGCGAACTGCGCGAGGCGTTCTGGCCGGCCTACCGCGCGATCCGCGCCAGCGAGACCGAGCTGGAACGCAACTTCGGCATCGACGGCGGCGAACGGGTGCTGCGGCTCAACGGCCGGCCGATCTTCGTCTCCGAAGACATCTGGAACTTCCAGGTCGTGGCCGGTGCAGAACTGATCGAGGCGCTGGTCGCCGCGCTCGAGCGCCAGCGCGCGGCCGCCCGGGACGGATCGGCGCCTTAGTCGCCGCTGCCGTACAAGGCCTTGCGCGGCGCGCCGCTGAGCTCCGCCGCCAGCTTGGCCGCGGTCGACGGCGGCAGATGCTCCTTCAACTTGGCGTACAGGCGCAGGCCTTCGACGACCCTGGCGTCGGCATCGTCGCCGGCGCCCTGGACGATCACCACGAACTCGCCCTTGCGCTGGTTCGGGTCGGCCTTGACCCGCGCGGCGAGCTCGCCGAGCGAGCCGTCGAGCACGGTCTCGAACAGCTTGGTCAGCTCGCGCGCCAGCACCGCCGGGCGTTCGAAGCCGAAGCTGTTGACCATGTCGTCGAGGGTGTCCTCGATCCGGTGCGAGGACTCGTAGAACAACAAGGTCTGCGGCTCGGCGGCGAGCCGGGTCAGGCGCTCGCGCCGAGCCGAGCTCTTGGCCGGCAGGAAACCCTCGAAACTGAACCGATCCGAGGCCAGGCCGGCGACGCTGAGCGCGGCGATCGCGGCGCAGGCGCCGGGCACCGGCGAGACCCGGATGCCGGCGGCGCGCGCGGCGCGCACCAGGCGAAAGCCCGGATCGCTCACCAGCGGCGTGCCGGCATCGGACACCAGGGCCAGCGAATCGCCGGCCTGCAGGCGCGCCACCAACTGCGCCGCCTGCTGTTCCTCGTTGTGCTGGTGCAGCGCCAGCAGCGGCCGTTCCAGGCCGAAGTGCGCCAGCAGCTGTCGGGTGTGGCGCGTGTCCTCGGCGCAGATCGCCGCGACCGTACGCAAGGTCTCGAGCGCGCGCGGCGACAGGTCGCCGAGGTTGCCGATCGGGGTTGCCACAATATGAAGGGTGCCGAAGGTCTGCATCGTACGCTTAGGGTAAGGGCGGGTAGAATCCTAACCGGTCCCACAGGAACGCCGCTGGACGGCGGATGCAAGCCGATGAATTCAAAGCAAAACCGGCCCGCGATGACATGGATGTTCAGCCTTCTGGCCGCAACCGCCCTGCTCGGCGGCTGCGCCACGGTCGAAACCCGTCCGGTCGCCGCGATCAATGCGGCCAATCCGCTGATCGCCCAGGCGGCTCACCTCGCCCGCAACAACGCCAGCCTCAGCGGCGCGGCGCGGACCCAGAACGAGCAACAGATCGAACGCCTGCTGTCGCAACTCGACAACGCCGCGCTCGCGCGCGAAGCCGATGCCGTGCCGGTAGGCGATCCGCTCTACAACTACCTCGGCCGCCAGCTGATGCAGCGCGGCCTGCCCTTGCCGCGTCCGTTCGACCAGACCTCGAACTGGAGCTTCAGCGCCGCCGGCCAGCGCCCGCCGGCCGACAGCGACGGTTACCGCCCGCCGGTCAAGCTGGCGGTGTTGCTGCCGCTGACCGGCGCGCTCGCGACCGCGTCGGCGCCGGTGCGCGACGGCCTGCTCGCCGGCTACTACGGCGAAAGCCGGCGCCGTCCCGAGATCGCGTTCTACGACACCTCCGGCACCGCCGGCGGCACCCTCGCCGCCTACGACAAGGCCGCCGCCGCGGGCCACGACTTCGTGATCGGCCCGCTCGGCCGCGACGAAGTCAGCGCCCTGTTCGGCAAGACCGCCCTGCCGGTGCCGGTGCTCGCGCTCAACCGCGGCAACGTCGCTCCGCCCAGCGGCAACGTCAGCTTCTCGCTGACGCCCGAGGACGAAGGGATCGCCGCGGCCGACTACCTGCTCGAGCGCAAGGTCGCGCGCGTGCTCGCCATCGGCGGCGGCGACGAAGGCCAGCGCCGCGCGATCGCCGCGCTCAAGGAACGCCTGGCCGCGCGCGGCGCCCAGGTCACCGATACCATCGGCGAAGGCACCGCCGATCTGGCGCCGTTCGTGGCCAAGGAAGGCGGCGTCGACGCCGTGTTCCTGGCGACCAAGGGCAGCGCCGCACGCACATTGGTTCCGAAGCTCGCGATCGTCGGCCTGGCCGACAAACCGCGGGTGGCGACCTCGCAGTTGCTGTCGGGCACCGGCAAGCCGGAGCAGGACAGGGTCCTGGACGGCATTGCCTTCCCGTCGGAATCCTGGACCAGCGGCGGCGTGCGCGGGCTGCCGCCGGCGGTCGGCGCCGGCGCCACCCTGCCGACCGCGCGC